>CAKQDN010000023.1 GCA_934229275.1 uncultured Clostridia bacterium
CTATTCGGGAAATATTGTCAAGAGTATTTTAGGCATAAAAATATGGGTGTCCGCACTCGCAGACACCCCATAAAAAACATAGCACTATTCTATTGATAAACTTACAAATATAAGACTATCACCTTTGATTTCGATGGGTTTATTTTAGTCAACTATATTTTCATTCTTAAATAGTGGGCTATTAAAAAAATCAACAATATCTATTCCCAATCCTTGGCACAACTCAAATAGAATACGAACGTTCACCCCCGTATCTATGCGGCAACACCTATTTTAGTAATGCCCTCGGTTTGATTATTTTATCGGATTCTAAAAACCTTGTCAATATCTTCTCTTGAATTTTTATCTGTAAAATCTTTCCATTCGCGTACGCCATGCGTGGGCGGTTTGGACAGATTCGTCGGTTATGATACGCCAAAAACAAAAAAGTTACAACCATACCACACAATATCATCGCACGAGAAGCGTATGTTATTATGCGGTATTGTATTATCAACGTAATAATAAATATGTTTTTTACGGACTTGCGCCACCTCGTACCCTGCTTTATTCAGCGTTCTTATATTGCTTGCTATTACCCGCGGTATCACGCTGATACCCCGTTTTTGCAATTCCTCTTGCAATTCATCGGCGTTTAATGCGTGATTTTCATCCGTTTGATTGTACAATATATCCCATAATACAAGCAACTTTATCTGATTGTTATCTATTTCCATTACTACTCTCTAACTTTTGTTGTGCTTTTTTTATCTTATGTTTTTATACAACGGGCCGTAGGCGGCGCAGAGCGGTAGTCCTGTCCTTCTTTGTCCATTCCGAATGCATTCCACGCGGCGGGGCAATAAATATCCTTTTCGTCTACGTGTCCCATTTCGCAAAGCGTTTTAATGAGCTCGGGCGATATTATTTTAGGTACGTTTTTCAGCATGGTTTCACTCCTTTATCCATCTGATTTCCATAGGTGCAAGCGAAAGGTTTGTTTTCTTGCCGTTGATATCGTAAAAATCGGTTGCCTGCGGCTGATCCGAATTGTTTACTACCGCATACTTCTTCGCCGCAGGATAATAATTGCATTCCGTGGCGGCGTTCGTCGCATAGCACACGTTTAAATCTTTCTTCGCCACGTAACACATCGCCTTGTACAGCAGCCGCGAATTCTCGAAACTGTACGGAAGCCCCGTGATATAAAAACTCCTACCGCTGCCGTACTCGTTCACCGCCATCTTCACTTCGCCTACGTTCACGTTTCTCTTAAATCTGTCGCTGAACGCAATATCCAGCACTTTCGTCTTTTCCAGCGCGTAGATATTCTTCTTGTCCTCTCCGTAATCCACACTTTCAAGCCCCGCCGTCAATTCGTGCGGCACCTTTGTTATGTTATATTTATCCACAGAAAGCGTATAGCCGATTTCTTCGTCCACACCAAGCACGTCCGCCAGTTGGAAGCATCTTCCGTTCCCCTCGCACGCCGTCGGCTCGCCTACGCCGATGAATCCGCCTCCGTTATACACGAATCTGCGTATCGACGCCTGCAATCTTTCGTCCAGCCATTCTTTTCCGCCCGAATACGACGTATACGCGTCTCCCGCGTTTATGATGACGTCTATATCCTGCGGCACTCCGTCTTTCACTTCGTCAAACGACAAAAATTCGATATCTACGGGCAATCCGCTTATCGCTTCCAATATCCCCTGATACGAATATATCTGCTGATACCAGAGTTCGTGCGCCACCATATGGCTCATCCAGCTTCTCTTTTTTCCCCAGGCGTTCAAAAGTCCCGCTTTCAGCCTGCACCACGGTTTTTTGTTATCCACCGCCGCGTATATCGTCCGGAATTCGTCCGCCACTTCCGCCACACGCTCTACAAACGCCGGAAATTTCGCCGCCAGCGAAAGATACCCGCCGAATCCCATGCGGTCTATCGGTTTCCGCATGATTGCACGCCTTGCCGTCCGCCAGTTGCGGTTCAATTCTTCCACCGCGTTTTTTTCGTTCCCATCAAAAAACGTATCGGGAAAGAAATACGGCAGAAATCTCCCTTCGCAGTATTTTACGTGCGGAATTTCCGATAACATTCTTACCGTTACGCCTCCGCCTACCGAGCCTACAACCGCGTCCAGCCCCATATCTTTGAAATGTTCTCCGTACGGCTCGCTGCCTATCCAGTCGTCTCCTAAGAACATCATCGCTTCTTTTCCGTATCCGTGGCAGATGTCCACAAGTTCTTTAATCGTTTTGCTTACGAACCTTTCCACGTAGTCCATATACTTTTTGAACTTTTCCGTGGGCGTTCTGAAGCAGTTGTTATAATACCCGCTGTCCACGAAATCTTCCGCTACCAGTTTTATTCCGCTTTCTTTTTCAAAATCCGCCATCAGCACGGGGTTCGCCGTCTGCGCATACCCGAACCATTCCACCTGCTTCTCTTTTCCGAGGTCGTTGAAAATCAGCGTGAACTGATACAAAAACGTCGTGAATCGCACCACGTTCGTTTCAGGATTCTCTTCGCACCACTTCTTCATATGCTCCACGATATACTTCTTCGTCGCAGGAAACGCGGGGTCGTACGTCAGTTGCTTCTCGCACGTCCATTCGTTCGTTATGTAATTGTATATCTGCACCGGATGCCACGTTACGCGCGCAAGAAACGTTACCGTGTATTCGTGGAATTCTTTGCAATTTTCTATCGTTACGACTCCGCTTTTCTCGTCTGCCTGCCAGTCGCTGCGCGGTACTTCTTCCCCCGTGGTGCGGTCGTATACCTGCCATAATCCGATATACGTATAGTCCGGCGAGAATTCGTCCGCGAGAAATCCCTTCATGATTTCTATTTCCGTTGCCTTGCCTACGGCAAGTTTCCGCTCCGAAAGCAGAAATATCCGCTGCGCTTCCTCCGGATGCTTCCGCGCCCAGTCGTTATCTCCGCGCACCACGAAATACGTGTTGTACACCTTCCCGAATTGTCCCGCGTTCTTCGGCAGACGCGTTCCGTCGCAATCCCGCACCGCGTCCGCTCCCCATTTCTCCGCGATCGCTTTCGTTCCTTCCACGAAACTTTCGTCCGTCGGTATTGTAAATCTTCCTTTCTTCATTTCCTTTCTGTCCTTCTTTTATCGTTTTTGTTTTTTCCGGATCTATCAGCTTCATTTCTCCTGCAGCCAACCAAAAACTTTCTTCTTTCCCATTTGCATATTTTAAAATGATTCTATTGGCATGGCGCTGATGTGCATTCACAACCGAAATCCATTTCTCTTCCGTAATATATTTCTTTATAATAAGTAATAATTGTAGGATATGAAAATTTTTCGTTTATATCTGACAGAATTTCATCGACACAGAATTATTTCCGTGGCTCATATATAAGATCGATATTATATACCGCCATCATTTTCATCTTAATTTTTATTTGTAATCAAAGAAATCTCATTTGCGCCGAACGGCACGAAATTATATGCGTCCGTATAATTTTCGGGCGTTTTTCCTTCCGCCCACTCGCCGCGAAACTCGAAATTATACGGGCTTACCCCCATCGGCTCGGGAATCGGCTTATAATGATGCGGTCCGAAAATGTTTCTCATACTCGAACGAAGCGTAATCGTTATTTCGTTCTCACCGTTTTTCAGAAGTTCCGTTATATCGCCTTTATTATCCAGCGTAAACAATTTCTCTTTGCCGTTCGCCCGCACTTTCGCAGTCATGAATCTGCCGCCGATTTTCAGCGTCGTGCGCCCCGTTTTGTTTTTATTCACCTTGCCCGTCAGCGTGATTTCACCCTTAAAGAAAGGATAGCCGTGTTTATACAATTCGTTCGTTACGGGCGGCATTTTTGTGCGCGGAGAGAGCGAAAAGTCTTCGTTCACCACGAAATCGCCCTTCAAATAAGTGTTTTCAACCGAAGTATCGTAATACAGACAGTTTCTCAGGCTCTCCGTGGCGAGCGGATCGAACAGAGCGAAATGCACGCCCTCGTGCTGATAAAAATCTATCGAATACTCGAACACGTTTTCGCCCGCGCGCACCGCTTCCGTGATATCGCTTTCCACGAAATTCAAGTCGTATCCGCCCCGTGCAAACGTTACGGGCTTGCCGTTCACCGTCGCCGAAAGCAAATTCGCCCGCTCCATAATAAGCCGCAACGGCATTTTTTCGCGCAGAACGAATTTCTGCCGTATCGTAATTTTGCCTTTATAATCTTCTCGCAATAAATCTTCAAAAATGCCGGGAACAGCGCGTTTTTTACCGAAAGAGCCTCCGCTTTTGCTCAGTTCCGCATAATCCAGCACAAAATAATTTTCGCCGACCGCCGTCACTTTGAAAGCGTTCGTAACGTCGGTTTCCGTTTCCGTCTTTTCCGCCCGTTTCGCGTTATCGCTTTTTATCAGAATCACGCTTTCGCTTGCGGGAATCGTCATCTCGTCGGTAACGTCGCTCTCTTCCAACGTTTCTAAATCAAGCGCGCGATATTCTTTTTCCGCGCCCGCGATTTTCACTTTGCTTTCTTCCGTATACGACGTGTTTTTGATAAATATAAATTCGCCGATACTTCCGCTCCGAGCCGTAAGCACGCTGTTGCAGTCCTCGCACGTGAATCGTATTCTTCTGCCCGCGATAATTTCTTCAAGCGTTACATTGCTTTCAAACGAAAGTTTTTCCCGCACGCCGTCGAGAAATACGGGCGTTTGCAATACGCACAGTTTCCCGCCGTATTGTTTCAGTATCTCATAGGTAGCGCCCGAAATATTGCGCATCTTCGGCACGATCACCGTATCGTAAACGCAGTTCCCGACGCGCAGATTTTTGCCCTCCGCCTTGCCGTGCCGCTCTAAAATCCGCTCGTCGATCAACTGATATTCCACGCCGTTTTTTCTCAGTACACGCAAAAATTCGTAGAAATCTTCTTCCGTCCGTTTCACGCTTTCGTAATCTTCGCTGCGGACGTAATCCAGCCAGATATCGCGCATAGGGTGTATTACGCCGATTTTCGCCTTTTCTTCCGTATTCGCGACGATATACGAAAGCCGCGCGAAATAATCGTTGAACGCTTTGAATCCTTCGTTCCAGTTGCCGCGCGGGCCGAACACGGGCGGATGATCGATTCTGCCTCTGCCCGCCACCGAATACGGATATAAATGCTGACACATCACGTTTACACCGCCGAAATACTGCATTTCCGCCACGCTTTTCAGTTCTTTCGGCGTTACGTCGTACCCAGAACAGCCGAACGTTTCCGTCAACACGCGCTTTTTTCCAAGTTGTTCCGCCGCGTTTGCTACTTGCTTTACAGGCAATTCCGTACAGCAGAATCTGCCGAGGCAATCCATCCCCGGAATATCCTCGTATTCGTAACTCGGCATCACCGCCGCTCCGCCCCACATCTGCGTGTACAGCGCCACTTCCTCCACGGAATGTCCCGTTAATTTGCAGTTGTGCGCGCCGCACCAATCGTAGATCTTTTTATAGAAATTTTCTACGTATAATTTATTCAGCGTTTTATAATATTTTTCGCGGAACCGATAGCCGCGCTCGTCGTGAACGAACAGCCAGATCAGGCCCTCGCGGATATCTTCCCCGTCTTTTTCAAATTCCGCTTCCGCAGCGGGCGTATACGGCGTTCCCCAACGATAGTATTGCGGCTCGTCCGTGAAAAAGCCCGCCAATTCTTTACCGAAATATTCTTTAAAACGCTCGTAATACTTTTCGTGCGTTTCTCTGATAAACGCGTCGGTTACGTCGGGATTCAAAATATCCGTATTCGCGGGGCTTACGCGAAGATACACGTTATGATATTCGCTGATTCCCGCCTGTTTTTCGGTAACGCGCACAAAGCCTTGCTTATCGTCTGTTATATACACGGCAAATGCCGATTCGTCGAACGCGCCCGTGGTATATTCCAGATACCGCGCGCGGAACGATTCGTTTTCGAGCAGTTTTCCCCCCACGAATCCGCTCGGCCAGCCGTTCTCATCGTAAATCCACGCGTCCATACCCGTTTTGCGCGCTTTTTTCAAGCATGCCGCCACACACGAAAACCATTTTTTGCCGAGGTATTCGTCTTTTAACCCCGTCCGCGCGTGCATGATAAATCCGCCGATGCCCGCTTCTTTCATTTCGTCGATTTGTTTTACAAGTTCCGCTTCGTCCAGCGAATTGTTCCACGACCAGAACGGTATGCTTCTGTATTCTTTTAATTCTCCGCCAAGCGCGGCCTTTAATTGTTCGTTCATCGTAACACCGCCTTATTTCGACCTTCTTTCGGTATCAACATCCTTATTTAAATGTGCGCTTAGTCGCCTTCTCCATTTTTCGAGCCGCCCCGCATTAAAGATTTTAAATATTCGTTGAGTTGCTTTTCCGTTTTTTTTAAATCGTTATTAAGCGTCATATAGCGACACTTTCCCGTTTTTTCTTTTTTAAACTTGGTAACTCCGTTTTCTGAAATGTAAACTATTCCCCGCTCGGAATAATTATATTTCTCTTCATTTATCGCTGCCATACAAGTCAGCGGATCCCAACTCGGTCGGGTTCTTTCGAGATTTTCCTCGTATTTTATTCCGTTTCGCTCGTCCACGGTTCTAAAGAAAACTTCAATCGCTTTTCTCGTAAGCCCCCTGATGCTATTCGCCGTCGTTGACACACGCGCACCGACTTCCGACGGAATAATTACTGTTTCGCACGGAAATTTTTCAAACGTTTTCCTTGCCGACGGTATATCCTGCTCAATGTTCCATTCGGGGAACGGATTTTCTTGCTCGTTAAACTCAAACGCCCCGCCCATTATATACAGTTTTCCGACTTTTTCTTTGATGAGCGCCACACCGTTTTTCTCCGAATACTCGTCGGCTGGACTATCAATAAGATTCGCAATATTGCAAGACGGACCTAAACAAATAATGTCGACCCGATCGTTTTCGACAAGTGTTTTTCTCATAAGTTTTACGGCATCTTCTTCGATGCAATTATCGCCGCCCGCTATAGTTTCGGCATAATTATCTATCGAGTCGCACCCGAGCGGTTCGCCTTTATATTCGCCTATCGGAATATATCCGTAACCGAAATCTCTGATCAGCGCAAGCGTTGCGGTGGAAGCGCATTTTCGCGCGGTGCAAAGGGTGATCGCCTTAACCTCGCATTCGCCATCTTTCATTTTTCCGAGAATATATAAAAGCGCGACTGCATCGTCGCAATCCGCGCCTATATCAGTATCAAATATATATTTTTTCATAGTCTTTTTACATTTTCCGGTAATTCTATCGATGTGAAAAGTTCGCCGTTTTCTACTTCGTGCCTTACTTTTATTATTCCATACCTTGTAGGTATTTTCCCCTCAATGTAACTAAGCCCGCAAAGATGCGGCTCGATTTTTATTGTTTTGTAACCGTTTTCTATCGGAATAACGCCTAAAATATAACGATAAAAGAAATCGATAAACCCGCACGACCAGCCATGGCAAAGACTATGTCTGAGTCCGGAATAACAAAACCTGCCGTAGTCCGCGTGAATATTTTTCCTTTCCGATTCCGGCATAGCATCGATCGGCGACGGATTATCTTGCAGCCATTCGATATTAAAATCTTCCCAAAACGTTGTAGCGCCTAAATCGAGCATAGCCCCATAGTATTCTTTAATCATACAGAGCGCAAATTCTCCTTCACCGATGATTCGCATTGCTTCGAATATGGCAAAGCTCATAAACGTAGTAAGTCCTTTCGCGCCGCCGTTTTTAAGCAAAGGCTTAGCTTCTTCCGCGCTTATTTTGCCCGCTATAACGCCAAGCGCCGTTACCTGTTTAAAATCAGACGGTTTATAATTGTATGCGTTCAGCTTTGATATAATATCATCGACCGACTTATCCTCACCGCCAAATTCGGCGTGCAGTTTTTTCGCTTTCTGCATCGTATATAATATCAGATATCTCCAACCGATTTCGCTGTCAGGTTGTCCGTTAGTGGGCCAATCGATAAAAAACTCGTTGTCGCCGAAGTATTCAAGTTTACTGTTTTTATATGAAACTTCGCCGGTTTCGCCGATAATCACAGAAAAATCATTCACGATTTTATCGACGTATGGAATCAGATTTTTTACATATTCTTTGTTGTCGGACACCTCTAAATATTTTTCAAGGCAAATTATCCACCACGCCGAATAAGACGGAATATTGTTCACCCAATGTCCGTCAAAGTATTTTATGTACCCTAAAACTTTTTCTATTTGCGGAATATCGCCGTAAAGCAGATGAGCGCCGAGAAGTTCGGGATAAAAATCCCCCAGCCAAAACACTCTGTCTCGCTTTACTCCGTCCCAAATATCGTCTCTACGCACGCATAAAGATAACGTTCGTTCAGCAGTTCTATATATTTCGCATATTCTCTCGTCGCTACACGTAAAATCGCCGATTACGGTCAATCCGTTTTCACTCGTTTCGGCATAAAGCAACGTAAGATTTACGGTTTCATCGCCTGCGTTATCTATTCTTGCGAATCTGAACCCGCTTTCGCTTGTGAATACCGTACCCCAAGAAACGACCGAATAAACGTTATCTCTCAAAGAATGATAGTTGCCCGCATTGTTCTCGCCTATCTCTGCACAGGTTTCACAGACAGATTCGCCAAGTCTCACGCGAACAGACGCCGCATTATTATGCCAGCCGAAAACCATATCAAGTCTGCCGCAAAGTTCTTTACAGAAATCCACGATGATATACCCGCCTTTCTCGATTTTACACGGAGAATATAAAAACGTATGCGTTTCGTTTATTGCGTTTTTTGCCAACACTTTCGCGTCTATCGCACGGCTATATTTTATGATTTTTACAAAATTAATTCTGCTCATTAAAGTCCTATCCATTTAATTCCTTTCGGTTACAGACCGATCGTACGACTCACCGAAAGTCGGAAAGTTCAAGGCTTATCAACGCTACCCGTTTTAGTTTACTGAATTTTTTCATTTTCTACGAAGTAGCGATAAACTCCTGCCGTCCACCCTATCATAGGCATCGTAGCATATTCGCTTGTTACCGCTATTTTTCCCGTTAAGGCATCATACTTTTCCCAAAGTCTACCCGTTTCGTCGAATATCTTTTTGACAACCGAAACATATTTACTTGCTATACGCTTGGCATCGTCATCAAGACCGACATTTTTTAACCCCATATAGACAAGACAGGTAGCCGCAGGCCACATACAAGGATAATCCCATTGATAAAACAAATCGTCATCGCGCTTTTCGCAGACGGACAATCCGTATTTGAGTTCAAGCCGTTTCAGAACTTTCAATGCCCCCGTCCGATCTTTCGATAATCCGAACGTATAAGGATAAAACGATGCCGCCGACAGAATTTTGGAATGTTCACCCGTTTCAATATTGTAATCAAAATAAATACCGTCTTCTGTCAGATAGTATTTGTTCATTAAATCTTTTCGTTTAGCAGCATTTTTTTCAAACGTTTCCGCCTCATTTTCACGGTTTAATATTTTAAGAAATCCGGCAGTCTTGATTTCCATATCATACAACAGGCAATCAAGGTCGAGATGAGAAAACTTGTGCGCAGCGATTTTGCATTCCTTAGTTCTGAAACGCATATTAAAATCGAGTCCGCTCTCTGCAATCGCCATAATATCTTTACCGATTTGAAGCTGTTCTTCTTCGCTATCGCCCGCTTCGCACACTCTGCTATGATGCCAGATATAATTGTTTAATATTTCTTTTTTGCTTCCGTGCGTGCCGTATGAGTTCAAACCGATCGCATTTTTTCGCTTTCCTTCCCAAAATTTGTATTCTTTAAGTATCGTTTCTATATAATCGTCAATAATCGACTTATCGCCCGTCGTTTTGTAATAATCATAAACCATACGCGTAAAAAACGGCGGTTGAGATCGATCGGTTATGGTATTGGCGTTGGGCATAAAACCTAACGCGTTTATGAATTGCGAAATGTTGTCTATATTATTTCTCGCCTGATCCGTATAACCGTCGAGCATAAGCCCGAGATTGATAAAATATGTATCCCAATAATACATCTCGGTATATACGTTTGCTACACACGGCGATACATACGCGTGTTTGATATTTACATCGCCAATCAGTTCTGTTGCGGGATGAAACGTTTTTTCCCAATTTTCTTTTATATATTTCGATACTTCATCCATACGCTTGTCCTTTGAATAATCTTATTCTTTCGAAGCTATTATATCGGTTATAAGGAAAGTTTGACCGTCAAAATCGGCATCTTCGCTACCGAAATAAAAATGTGCGCACTTTAAAAATGTTTCAACCGAAATTTCAACCTCTGTCCACTTTCCCGATTGCAGCGTAACGAGGTCGCTTTTCGTCGTCCAATTACCGTCGCTTATCAAGGCAAAGGACACAGCGACGGATAAAGGATTATAAATACTGAATTTCACGGTTTTATAACTACTTATCTCAACTCCGGAAATATCATATTTTGCATAGATAACATTCTGCTTGCCCGTGCGCTTTTCTATGTTTATCGCAAGTATGCCGCCCTTTGCGCTATCCGTAGTCTGATAAATGTTGCCGATCCACTTATAATCGGAAAAATAGTCGTCGACCGAAAATCTGTTTAAAACATTACTATCGGACATATTTATTATCGTTCTTTCCGAAAGTTTATTAAGTTTTTCTTCGCATGCAAAAAGTTTTGTCGCGTTCACCTTTCTCTTGCCGGCAGACGAGAGTTTGTCATATTCTTTTCTCGCTTCAAAAACCTTTGCAACGTCCGCATCCGTCAGATGATCGGCATCGGGAAGTTCGTTGATTTTTTCTTGAGCTATAACGTGAGAATAACAATAAACGTCGTCAAAATATAATTTATCGCCGATATTGCATCCAAGAATAACAAATTGTCCGGCGTTGGCAAAATCTCTGGCAGATATTTTTACCTCCGTCCACTTGCCGCTACTAAGCGAATAAGGGCCGCAAACAGTCGAATTCCAACCGTAATTGACAAAATACATACTCATACCGTGATCCGTAGGATTATAAATATTCCAAACGATATAATCATAATCCGAAGACACCGTGCCTCTATACGTAATATATACGCGATAGGTGTTTCCCGTGATAGATTCATCGGTGGCAATGCGTGTAATATTTGCGACTAATTTTTTAGAATCAAAAACATTTTCAACGCTGAAATTAACGTTATTATCCCAGAATTGAGAGTTAAAACCAAAATTATAAACGGTGGAAAGATCGTCAAACTCGAATACAGTATGTTTGTATTTCAGAAACTTCCCTTTATTTGCATTAACAAACTTCTTTTGCGCGCCCGAAAGCGGCGTTACGGATTTGAGATTTAAATATCTGTCATACATATCGCCTATAATTAAATAATCCGTTTCCGTCGCTGTATTTTTTTCAAGCTTCGATATGCTATTCATAAATATTTCCGAAACTTTCCCGGCGCGTGCGATTATATCGTTATACACTCTTTCGCTTTGCTCTTTCAGCTTGTTTTGTTTATATCCGTACATGCTCTCGAACAAGGAAACATAATAGAATGCTTCTCTTATATTATACGAAGTGATTTTATCCGCTTTCACGATATAATCGTTATAAAACAACGTTTCGGCATAATCTTTATCGGCTACTCTCGTAAGAAGCATATTTGAAATTGTAACATTTGCGCTGCCACTAAACGTAATATAAGCCAACTCTTCATATTCTTCCTTAGATAAAGTTACAAGAGTTAAATCGGTGGTTAGGAACGCAGAAGTTATTTTATTTCCATCGGCATCATAAAAAGTTGCCTCCGCATTAGTATTTGCCGACATTTCAAACGATACGTTCTGCGCCACGTTTATCGTAGCAATTTCTTTTATCGGGGCAAGTCGCGCCGAAGTATCGGTTACCGCTACGGAAAACTTTTCACCGTTTTTCGACAACTTCGCGCCGCCCGAAACATTATAACAATTTTCGCCGAGCGTATACTTTATATCATTTTTAGGCAACGCATTTGCGGTTACGGACGACAGTACCATTTCAATAGCGTTTTCGGAAGAAATTTCACGCGATGCGGAATCGATTTGTATCGTTATGTGATTTTCCGTTTCGTTTAAATCGCCTACAAGCATTTCGGCGGTTTTTGTGCTATCGGCATCAATGGTAAACTTGTTATTGCTATCGTTAAAAGATATCGTTATCGGCGCGTTAAAGTTATTTTTTATGGTGAACGTCAGGTAATCGTAATTGCCGATAACGATCGTTGCAATTTCAAACGGAATTTTGTAAATTCCGCCTTTCTCAAAAATGAATTTTGTTCCGTTCGTATCGTCCGAAATTTTTTCATTGTAAACATATTTTACGCCGCCTACTTCATCCAATTGTAAAACTCCGTAATTTTCCGAAAGCGACAATATATCGATTTTCTGCGATGTACCCTCCCAACTCTTTATTTCGATAAATGAAGAAATCTGACTTGTAAACTTACTGTAATACGCTTCCACCGCCGCGCGGCAAGCTTTACCCAATTTGTTATAATTGTTATAAGCATCGAGAAGCGATTCCGCCGTCGGCGCGCCGGAATTTTCAATTTCGTTTACTTTATTCACAAAGGCTTTTGCCGCTTTCTGTTCCTCCGTTTCTTCTGTTTTTGCCAGCGTAACCTTCCAATCGTCTATATAAAAATCATATCCCGTACACTCGGGGAATTCTATACAAACAGCGTATATATCTTCCGCTCTGAACATTGTCATGGTAGAATCGATAGCCAATTTTAATTCGTTGTTCCTGCCTTTTTTGACAGTGAATTCTTCCGAAAACAACGATTTTTTGGTTGAAACAACCGACATTGTAACCTGTATGTTCTTTTCTGCGCTACTTGAAAGCATAAGAGAGGTAGAGGCAAATCGTTCAACGGGTAGATCGGGATAAGCCGATTCGCCGAAGAAAAACAATAATCCGGGCTTATAATGTGCCTCTTCCGCCACTTTATCGGTAACGGAATATTTTAAACTACTGTTTCCGCTTATAACGTGCTTTTCTTCCGCGGTTTCACTATCGCTATATATTTCGACTTTGCCGTATATATCGAGAATCTGTTCGGTATAAATACGAGTTTTATACAAATCGGATTGATTTTCAAAGTCCAGAAGAGTGTATTCTCCGTCTTCATAAACAGCAGGTTCAACTATGCTTTCAGAGGTATCGTCTTTTTTTTCGCACGCCCCCAGAAAGCTGACAGTTCCCAAAGCAGCAAGAATCAAATTTAAAAACAACTTCTTACGTTTCATATCATTTTCCCCTTGCGTATTCGATACGAACCTGAGAAATACCCAATGCGGCGTCGGCATTCAATTCATATTCGTTATCATCATTCTGTACGACATTTCTGATATAGAAGTGCAATTTTCCGCCGTTTGTCAGCGATGCGCCGTTTGTAAGATTAAATCTCGCCGTTCTTGTTTCACCGGCGGTCAAATACATAGAGCCAAGTTCATAAATCATCCCATCGGCTTCCAATTTTACAAAAACGTTTACGCCGCCGGAAGCCGTGTTCTCGATTAACGCACAAATGTTTTTCGCATCGACCATACCGCCTATATTAAATGAAACAGAAGGAGTGAAATTCATCGATTTTGTACTCTCGGGGCTTCCGTTGAATTCCTTCGCTTTCAATATTGCATTAACGCTATTCCCGTCGATTGTATATTCGCTCCCTTCCGTTACCGATACGACAGACGAATCCGGCTGAACGGCAGTAATTTTTTGCAACGCAAAGACAACCTCGGAAGAGTCGCCCTTTACCGCAATACTTGTAACGCCGTTTGTATTAACGCTGTAAACGTAAGCTTTATCACCTGCTTTTATACCTCTGACCGTAGTGCCGTTTATCGTAAGAGAAGGCAACTCCGCATAAACGCTCGCCTCGATACCGTTGTTTTCGTATTTTTCGAATAAAAATATCCCGTCATCATTTTGCAATGCCAGAATCCGCCGGGCAAGTTCTTCTCTTGCGGCATATAAAAGAGAATCGTCGGTATAATAAATCGCATTATTAAACAGGCTGAAATACAGATCTTCTACATAATCGTTGAAACTCAACGTTCCAAGATTGTATTTTTCGTAATATTCGGTAAGCAAGTTCTCATAAACGCAAAGCATATCGTAATCGTCCATAGAATCACGATAAGCGACAAGTCTTAACGATGCGAAAGGCGAATCGCTGCCATAACGCGAACCGGGGTATACGAGATAGCCGTCGCCATCGGCACCCGACCATCTGTTCGGATCGGTATAAGGATCAACATATTTATACCACTCGGAGTGATTGAAATCATCCGACACCGACCAATAAAGATATCCGTCGATTCCGTAATATTTTTCCATCCAACCGGAAATTCTCGATCCTAAATTATAGTCGTCCAAGTGAAAAGTCGGATAAGGGTAAGTAGGTCCTACGCAAGTATACGTCCAAACCTTCTTGCCCTTCTGCTTTGCCATCGCAGAGTAATAGTCGGTTGCATAACCGTCGCCGAATACACTGAGATACGGACAGAACGTACCCGACATATTTTCCACCCAATTATCTACAAAACCTACGTTAGTGAACAGAGACGGCAAATTCAAAATAGATTCGCAAATATGATCGGCAAAATCTTTCCCGTAAGAGGCAACAATTTCGCTGTAACCGTCTTTTTTAAATTCTCGCACCGCATATTCAAGCATCTGATCGACTTCTCCGCCCTCGGCAAGCATTTTTTCCGCCCGATCTGCTCTCTCTTCAATCTCGTCCGCCTCGTCAAGTTCAAACGGATAGAAATAAGCATAATCCATATAGCAATATTCGGGCGTGCAAATTTTAGCAAGTCCGAGAATATATTTTGCACATTCTTTTGCCATATCAGATATCTCGTTATTGCTCATAGCGGTAAAATTCCACGGATACTGATACGGAATATAGATCGAATTGTAGTTTAAGTTATCTTTATTTCTTACAACTTCTTTAAGCCACTCTTTGCCGTATGCGTCAAAATCGTTTCTTCCCAAGTTGTGTTTAAGAATATTTACCTTATAGTCAAGGAAAAAATCGACATAATTTTGCACCATTTCATCGGAGTTATCGTATTCGCTGCGAAGAAGAGTCGACTGATAAAGCACAAATACGGATTGGAAAGATCTTCTCCCTTCGTACAGAATATCCCATACGGTTACGGCCACTGGAATTTGTTTCGTTTCACCGTCGATCGTCAACGTAAACGAACCGGTATAGTTTCCGGCCTCTACGCCCGTAGAATCGAATTCCACATATAAACCTTGATTGTTGCCGGCGGAAATACTGTTTTCCTTATATTCTTTTGCCGTATCCATAGGAAGCAACATATCCGGAACATACTCGCCGACTTTATAAACATCGTTGTAATCGCCCTTTTGAGTTACCTTGATATACTTTTGTTGATAAACATCGATATTGCCTATCGGGAATTTCTTTTCCCCGTCTGACAGTTCGGCTTTTTCAAGGTAGAATTCGGAAATATCGCTGTTTGCGGTAATAAGAATTTGCGCTCCTTCCGTTTCGTTTTTCATAAGCGAAACGTCAAATTTTGCGTCAAAAACAGAAAAATCGTCGTTATTATCGGAAGACTGCCCGACTTTGGCAGTTGCATAAGTACTCCAAATTTCATACTTGTCTTTTTCTTCTGTTTTTTTTGCACATGACATCCCTTGCAATAAAAATACAAAAGACAGTACTGTGCTTAATCCGATTTTGGCTATATTTTTCACCTTTTTCTCCTAACGTCAATTATTTTATTTTTGAAGAAATCTGAGTCCAATTGCTTTCCAAATATGTTTTATTGGCCGTAACAACAGCCGCCGCCGTCAAACTGCCTTCATAAAGTTTCTTAATATAATCGGATGCCTTCCCATTAAACATTTTGAAATCAACGCCGCCGATAGAAAATATTTTGGATGACGGTTGAAAAACGAACACCGAAGCTCTGTCAATCGTCTGTACGCTCTGCTGGAACGTCGACAAAGCAATATCGTCATACGTCGAATTTTTGCTAAGCTCTAAGGGAAGAGTTGCGCCGTTCGTCGCTTTGTAATATTCTTTCATTCCTTTATCGGAATACATATAGGTAATAAAACTTTTGATAAGTTCCGATTTCGGGGAATAAGACGATGCCGCCAAAACGTGCGCGCCGCCCTGCGAAGCGAACTGATATTTATTTGCATCTCTTACTATTTCGATATCCTCATCGGTAGCAAATTCCGGCTTTTCACCGCTTTGCCCTCTTACATATTTAACAATTGCGGCAAGCTTTGCGTCATCGCCCTCATCGTCCGCTCCGTCGCTGTAAAAAGAAAGCTTTTTAGAGAGCGCGCTGATGATCGGCGTAGCGATATAGTCGATTTTAACGTTCGGGAAAGAGGCTCCTTGCTCTAATTCGATCCACGCACCGTTTACGCAGAAAACCGCCTGTCCTTTTAAAAATTGTCCTTGCATCGACGTAAAGTTAAGAGATTGAGATTTGCTGTTCTGGTATCCGTTATTGGCGGAAACAAGTTGCTCAACTACGTTAAACATTTCTCTTTGCCCGTCGTAACTAAAAAGGTTTTTAGAAATGATCCCTTCCGGATCTTTGCCCGCAAGATATTTCTGAACATTTTCGGAACCTTCATATTGCATAAACCATGCAAACATAAAGCTCGAATAATACTCATCTTCCGCACAATACATAAACGGAGCAACGTCTGTACTGGCAGTCGATTTTTTAATTTTGTCGCAAACCGCAAACATCTGATCTGTCGTTACCGGGATGTCTGCGTCAGTCAGTTCCAAACTATCCCACACGCTGACGTTTCTTACAATGCCCATAATGCCTTCCATCCAAGGAAGCCCATAATACTTTCCGTTTATCTGGTATGTGTTTTTATAAGTGACATTAAGCTTGCTTGCAATGGTTGCGCCGCCCTCGCCGTCAAGTTCGGCATTTACAAGATCTGTTAAATCGAGATAAATATTATCGTATTTCTGTCCTTTGACAGTAACGCCGCCCTGATAAACTTTCTTCGCTAAATCGCTGCCTCTGTAAATAAATATATCTTGATTTGAAGCAAGGGATTCTATTTCAGTGGTAATCGCACTTGTTCCTTCGCTACCGACTTTTCTGGTTATCTTATATTTATTGCCCGTTTCATTTGCCCATGCACCGGCAATCGCGTCAAGCCAATCCAATCCGTACCCAAGTTGTGCGGCTTCAATATAAAGCGTGTCGGAACGATTCTTATTTTTTCCGCAAGCCGAAAGTCCTGCTACACTCGCAGCAATTGCACCGACTGAAACCAAACTAATAAATTTTTTTACATATTTATTCATATATATCCTCTTTTAAAATAAATTTTAACCTTTAAGCCCGCCTATATGCACTTTTTCCATAATAGTATTCTGAAAACTTCCGAAAAGCACAAGAACAGGTACGATAGATATTAACACGCCCGCAAAGAACGAAGGTTCGTTAGAAGTATATTTTGCGGTTTCCCCAAAAGCGTATGCCCCATAGGAAAGAATAGGAAAACTTGAAAAATACAACAAGTTAGACGAATAATCATTCCACGTAGCAATTACATTCATTACATATAACGCCGTTGCGCTCGGAATAAGCATAGGAAGCATTATTTTTAAATATACCTGCCAATGACTTGCGCCGTCCATAAAAGCGGCTTCTGCAAATTGCCAAGATATCGACTTATAAAATGCATAAAAATAGAAGAAATTCGCCCCGAATAAAGTTATATTTGTAAGAAGCATAAACGGGGTATCAATCATACCGATGTCGGTTAAAAGCTTATAAGACGCGCCGCCAGACCCGTAAATGGGCAAAATCGCCAACAACACCCCGAGTTTGTAAAGCCTTTTTGTAAATTTTGTTTTATAAAACACAAGAACGTAAGTTACCGTCGCCGTACAAAAAGAATTGATAAACGGACCTAAAAGAGAAATCCAGACGGAGTTGAACGTCATTTCAAAATAGCTTACGCCGATAATCCGGTCCCAAACGGAAAAAACTTCCGCGAAATTTTTGAACGTAAAAGTACTCGGCCAACAAAATAATCTTTTTGCGATCTGATCATCGAGAAATGCGCTTTGATTTTCTTTTACTGCTATCAAAAACGCAAACAAAAAGAAAAACAATATAAAAACGGAATACAAAACAAAGACGATAAAAAATATAATAGTCGCAACCGTTTGAGGTTTCGTTTTCCCATCTGTAAAGTTATGGAATATTTTTTTCATAATGTATCCTCCTCATCTCGCTTGTCGCTGTAAACAAGACGTTTCACAAGCATTGTTATCGGGAATACAATTATCGTCATCACCACGCCTACCGCCGAAGCGTAATACAAATCCTGCGATTTTCCGACGCCGCTGACAAGCGCATACAAAAGGTAAGATAAAGTCATCGTTTCCGAAGCGCCTTTGGTAAATGCAAGAATCGGTCCGCTTGCGGATAAAATACCGGTCATTTTTAATATAATTATCGTAGAAATCGTCGGCCACATCATAGGAAGAACCAATAAAAATAATTCTTTTACCCAACCGCAACCATCAATCTTACCGGCCTCTAACACTTCACTGTTTATGCCGTTCATCGAGCCGCCCAAAACAATAATGTTTCCGCCGAAACTGAATGCTATACTGTAAAATACAATCGTAATCATAGCGTCGGGCGCTTTTGAAAGCAGATAAACGAATTCTTTTCCATGCCCCGTCATATAAGCGTCTACAATGCCGCCGTCCCCTATCGCATACTTGAATAAAACAACCAACACGGAAGACGAAATAACGGCAGGCAAATAGAATACAAATCTGAAAAATCTGAATCCCGGCATCTTCTTAAAAAAGAAGTAACTCATAAAAATCGAAACGGGGAAAACAATCAACAAATCGCTGAAAAAAAATATAAGCGTGTTTTTTACCGCCATCAATATCTCGTCTAGCCCGGAATCTTTACTGAAAATCAATCGAAAATTTTCAAAACTGAACTTTTCTACAAGATTCCCGGTAGAATAATCGGGGCGCTGAAAAGCCATCAGCAACGAATTGAAATTGATGTATACGAAAAATACGAGAAAAAACAAAGTGGGAACGATAAGTGCCGAAAACATAAACAATTTTCGGCTTCGCTCTTCTTGATTTTTTACCTTTTTGTTTTCCATTGTAACTTTTTATCCTTTTTAACACCCGCACTCCGTTATTTAAAAAGAAGTGCGGGCATCGGTTGATTTTTATTATTTATAAATGTTTCATAAATATTTTTATTGATGATTTTTTCTTCTGCGGAAGAATATCACGCCAAGCGCACAAAGCATTACAGCCGTCAATGGCGCCAATGAAATGCTTGAACTGCAACCGGATTTCTTTTCTTCGATATCGAGGTTTTTATCGCCGCCGAGTTTAACTCCGCAAACGTCGCATTTTTTATCGTTATCGCCGTCGGTATGCGTTGCCTCGTCCACTTTTTCGCCGCAGATTTTGCATTCATGCCAATGATTTGTTTCATCGCTTTTCCACTTGGATGCGGCTTCATGCCCAAGCTTTTCAAGCAACCCGCCGTCGGCGTCGTTTTTCCATTCGTCAAGGTTTTCGATTTCGGCAGTACAAGCAGCATCTTCAAAATATTTGCCGCACTTTTCGCAATGATAGTAATCAAGGCATCCGTCCGTCGTACAGGTTTCCTTCACTTCGGCAATATGTTCTGCCTTGTAATCGGTTTTCTCATTAAGCCAGCAGTTGTAGTGAACCATATAAAACGTGATTTTTTCAAACTTGAATCCTGTACCATCTGAAAGTTTATATTCGCCCGCGGGAATCGTGATTTCCACGATATCATCGTAAATGCTCGTTGCAAAATTAAGCCATAAAATACTCTTATCCAATTGCATTTGGCTCGACGTAACGGTAGCTTCCGTTCCGTCCGCTTTTTTTACTTTTAAGGCGATTTTCTGATCTGCAAATTGTCCCCATTCTTTATCGCTCCACGACCGGACTTCGGCTTCTCCGATATATTTTATCGCAAATATAGAATCGCTTGAACTTCCGTTCTTTGCCTCTTCTAAAACAAATTCGCTGCTCTTAAATATATGACCGGAATACTCGACAACGGGGCAAGCAATCTCGTCTTTGGTGATGGTCATAGACTCGGTAACCTTCGTTTCGCCGATTTTCCAATAACCGCTATAATTTGTTCCGCAAGCTACTTCGGGAAGCGTTCCCACCTTTTCGCCTGCTTTTAATGTTTTGGTACAGAAAATTTCGGTGATGGTAAAGTTCCTGAATTGTATTTCCAGATCGTTCCACGCACACTGAACGCCGAACAACGTACTATCAGCCGTCGCTTTCCATTCGTAGCTATATGTATTCCAACTTTCAACAATCCATTCGCCTTCCTTAATTACATTCCAATCCGATGTAAATAAATGCACGCCGATTCCGCCTGTTTCGCCAACAGCCTGAGCCTCGAATTTGATAGAATAAGTCCTTCCTTGAACCGTGTTATAGGAATAAAAGACCGACTTCCCTGCCTCAGAAAACGTAAAGTCTAAGACCCCGTCGGACAAAGTCGGGGAAACTATCCCGCTCCACCCCTCAGTGGTCATCAGATTCGTTTCTTTTTGAAAAGACAAAGTATACGCTTTTTCATAAACGGGAACGGCATTTTTATCGGCAGCATAGTTATAGATTGTTTCAGCGTTGATAGCAACGCCGTCTATTTCCCAATGCCCGATATATCCTTTTTCCTCGGGAACGGCGGGGAGATTACCGATCGCCGCGTCTGCAGTAACCGTAATATCGTCCGCCAATTTTTCGGTTATTGTAAAGTTTTTAAGTTGAAAACCTTTTTTACCCCAATCGGTAAAACGCAAATACGAAATATTTTTAGTCGGAGTGTATTTTATGGAAACGGTACTCCAATCCGCTTTGATACCCGTAATAACGCCTTCGCTGTTTATCGTGGCATTACCCGCAACAACTCCGCCTTTAAATATGCAATCCCAGGTTTGTTGAACCTTGTCGCTGTCCGCATAAACCCAGCATCCCGTACCACTTTCGTCATCGGTTCTTATGTCCATTTTTATAACGTATGTCTTTCCGTTCTTTAACGAAATTGCAGGTGAATAACCATCGGTACCCGAGGTAAACGAAAGAGTCAGAACGTCATCGGTTATTGTGGCATATCCGTCGGCCCAACCGTCTTTTATCATGTTCGTCGATTCACCAAGGAAAGACAAAGTATAACTCGTATCTCCTTCTGCGCTTGCTTTTTTTGTATTGCCGAAGCCCAAAGCCAAGGCAAACGACGCAAAAAGGCAAACAAAGAGCGATATAATCGCAAAGTGTTTTTTGGTTTTTGTCATAATTCCCTCCTGAAAATTCCCGAATTTTTCGAGAAAATTTTTACCGCATATAAATTATATTCCCAAAACATTTCTTCGTCAATAGTCAAAACCGACAAATTTTTGTTCTAAACCAACTTTTTATGTTTTAAAAAATGCTCTTACGGCCTTTGTTATTTACACTACGTTTATTTACTCAATAATCACAAGTTGACCGGGGGCAAGCCATTCGCTGTATTTTTTGCCGTTATATTCTCCGCTCACTATGTCTATCATTTTTTGATCCTGATTCGTTATGCAAATGAATTTATTTCCGTCTTTTTCAAACTCGGAAATAATCTGACTCGTTCCGAAGCCGCCGTCCTTTATGGTAAACCCGTCTATTATTCCGTCTTTATACTCTTCAACTCCGCCGTAAACATTGCCTCTGTGAAAGACTTTTAAGAGTTTACTGCCAACGAATTTTTCACTGTAATACTGCAAAAATATTCTGTTTTCTTCCGACAAAAGCGCAAACATAGGCGTTTTTTCCAAAAATGTATTTATGGGTGATTCACGAAAAGAAGAAAATTTCTCCCTTTCATAGATAAAAAACCATAAAATGCCTTGCACACCGTGCGCAAGCGCCGTATATATCTGCCACCTTATATCGTCGCGATCGGGCGTACGATAACACCAATGCCCTACAGATAAAAGCGTTGTCCAGAACGGAATACCTGCCTTATCCGCGGCTTTTTTGAAAATCACAAGGTTTTTGAAATATTCCTCTAACCCTTTTTCTTTCTGAATTGCATAATTGCATTGTGTATAGCAATCATAACACAGGCAGAAGAGTTTCGCTTCCTTTGCGGTTTCCGCAAGCATTTCGAGAACGGTATTCTCGTCTTCTATTCCGCTGTTTTTAAAACCGAAAAGAGGAAAAAAGTTTACAAACCCGCGCGAAAGCGAATTAACGATTTTCGCCGCGCCTTTCATATCCTCCCAGGTTTTAGTCCCGGGCGTCGGTTCGTCGCCTATATGAAAAGCAAAAAATGCAGGATGATTTCCGAAATCTTCTATCGCTTCTTTAACAGCCTTGGTAAATTCTTCTTCGGTGTGCGAGGCATAATAATTCCAATGCGTTCTGTAATCGCACACGATCACCTTGATGCCGCGCTTTTGTGCTTCATCAAGCGTATCTGAAATATATTGCTTGTCTTCCGGCTTTTCATACTCGCTGGACATTGCAAGCGTCATACCGAGCTGTTGCCAATCTTCCGCCGCAGACTTAACTTCTAACACGTTGGAATGCGTATAATTCCAGAACCCGACGGGATAAACATTTTTTTCTTCGTTCATAATAATTTTGTAAATTCTGAAAAGCTATTATCAATCAATGCCGAATGTTGATGTCGTTTGAAAGCTATCCGACACTTTACCTTCAAAATCAGACCACTTAACGAAATTGTCGCCATTGGACGCGCTTATTATATCCGTCTTTATATCAGTATCGAAACTTAAAATTTTCACGTCGGGAGAATTATATTTTTTCATTTTTATTCACCTCTCTTTCATTTCGCCATACAGGGAACAACAAAAATGCCTTCCCCTACGCCGATGTTTAAAACTACCTCGCCGCTCGCATTTAACGACGCGAATTTTCTGATTCCTCGTTCATAGTATATCACAGCATTGTATTTCGACGTATCGAATGCGATTGTAACCGTGTCTGTAAGATTCTTCGAGGTATCGTTATAATTAACGACCGTTAAAGCAAGATTTCCCTTTGCGTCTTTCAAATAACCATACAACGTATCTTGCGTTGAAGAAACCTTGTTTACGCCGCCGACATCGGAAAGCGCAGTTCTGCCGATATTCTGAAAAGAAAAATTCGACGTTGAAGCCAAAACATCACTGTTTTTCATCGTTTTGCCGGCATCCGTTGTAAAAATTCCTTGATAATCGTAACCTTTAATCACCTTTTCAAAGTTTTTCAACTCCGAAATCGCCGTTTTTACGCTGTAATAAATTGCGGTTCTGTTGCCGTTTCTGTCAATCATTCCCGTTTGCATTTCGGAAAACTCATCGTTTTCAATCGTTGTGGCATAAGAAAATAATCCTATGCCGTCAACGCCGAAAGCCATAAGCGACATCGCTTGCAATCTGATATCTTCCACCGCAGGCACTCTGTCATGACCGCCCGCAGTTTTCTCTCCGAAAGGCGTGGTTTGTATAAAAATGTTTGTCTTTGCGTTGTATTCTTTCGCTACTTCCACCACATCCTGAATATCCGACAACCAGCCGTCATCCAGACATTTGTTTCCGTCTGCGTCATACACCAAAGGGTATCTGTCTACCGAAAGCCACTTTTCGCCCGTTTCAAGCTTTGATAAAACGTTCTCGCAAAAAAATCTTAAATATGCTTTATAATCGCCGTTAAAATCAGTTTCAATCCCCGACCAGAACGACGGAAACAAATTTACGTACAAAGTCTTGTTGTTAAAGTTTTTTTTTACTTCTTCAAGCTTATTCGCAATATTTTCGATTTCATATTTCGTCGGTTCGTCGATCACATACCCGGCAACGGCGTCGTAACCCATAAACGCCGCCGCTCTTTCGTTATCACCCAAAGAAGGGAACGTTCTATATCCGTCGTTTCCTTCCAGCGCGGAAATATATACTTTAAGTCCCGCCGCCTGAATCGCTTGTAACACCCTTTCACTTGTGCTTGCGTTTTCAAAATATTCCGTCGTGCTCCCCGCAAACGAGGCAAACAAAACGTCGATACCCGCGTCTTTTGCGTATTTTGCGGTTGTTGCGATATTTGCCGGAACCTCAAACGCACCTATAACGACTTGATCGTCGACGATTTCTTCAACGATTCCGATGCTTTCTACTTTATTTACAATCTCTTCGCAAACGGACAGCGCATCGCCCGTAATACCTGCTGCTATCGCGTTTTTAGCAACTGTATATACCGAACGAGTGTTATCGTCTTCAATCGAATAAACTCTGATTGCCTCCGATTTATCTTCGTAATTGATAAGAAGATATGCGTTTGCCGTAAATTCCGCGGTATAATAATCTTCCGGAATTTCTAAGATAACGCCGCTATAAACAATAGACCCGTTTTCAATGTAAAATCTTTCACCGGACGTAGATATAATTGCGTTGTCGGAACCTCTTTGCAATTCAATGCCGAACGAAATATTATTTTCGCCGACAATCGCCTTTAACGAATTATATTCCGACTCGCTTAAATTTGCGGAAAATCTCAATCCGATCGGAGCGACATACCTGATCGAACCGCCGTGCTTCATTTTAAACGCAACTCTTATCACTTCGATTTCGGCTTCGCCCGAAACGGTAAGCACATAATCTTCCGAATAAAGTTTTCCGCCTATTTTGTACCCCGCAACAATTTGCGTATCGCTGTTTTTGATGCCTAAATCAGATAATTTTACCTTGTTCCCCACTGCTTTATTAGTGGTAGAATTGCCGTCTTTTATGATTAATTTATAGCCTTCTTTGTATACTGCAACGGCATTTTTATTTGAATTATAATCGTAAATCGTCGCAGAACTGATAGCAACGCCGTCGATCTCCCAATGACCGACGTACCCCTCTCTTTCGGGTACGGCAGGCAGATTGGTAAGCGTTCCCCCCTCCACTACGGAAATAGGATCTGCAATTTTTTCGGTTATAGTGAAGTTTTTAAGTTGAAAAGCTTTACGATTCCAATCGGTAAACCGTAAGTACGAAATATCCGCACTCGGCGTATAGTCAACCGAAACAGTACTCCATGCTGTTCCCCCTGTTTGAATAACGCCATTACTGTCTATTGTAGCATCCCCAACCACAAAAGCGCCACCGAATATCGTATTCCATGACTGCTCGCCATTTTTATTTTTGTCCGCATAAACCCAACATCCGTTAGCCGTCTCATCATTAAATTTGATATCCATTTTTATGGTATAAGTATTCCACGCTTTCAACGAAATAGCAGGAGAATAACCATCAGTCCCATCAGCAAATGAAAGAGTCAAAACGTCATCGGCTATTGTGGCATATCCGTCGGCCCACCCTTCTTTTATCATATTCGTAGGCTCGCCCATAAAAGACAACGTAAAAGATTCTTTCTCGTTATACCACTTTCCATCTGAATGTTTATAGAAAGTAAAGCCGCTCTCAATATACCTATACGTACTGTCTGTTAATTTATACGCCCCCTCGGGGAAAGTCAATTCCACACAATCGTCCAACGTGTCTTTGTTAAACTTTATATAAATTATACTTTTATCGAGTTGTAAGTAATTAGAATCGATACTTTTCGTTGTCCCGTCAGTCTTCTTTGCTGTAAAAGTCTGTTTCTGATCGGCAAAAACGCCCCAACTTCCGGAAATAAGATTATATGCCCCCTTTCTTTCAAGGTAAATATAATCGTTTTCATTTTTACCCGAGTCACAAACGGTAAAATCGGTATTTTTAAACGATGCGGCTACCCAAGTATCGTTTACGCTTCTTATAACGAGATCGTCTTTCAGTTTTATTTTTCCGCCAGAATACAGTCCCGCTTTCATTGTTGCCGATTTCCACAAAGAAATATCAAGCGGCAAAGCAAACACAGAAGCCGTTTTATTTATATCGCCAAGAGTCTCCGTCCACCCGCCGTACCATTGATTTTCGGTTGTACCGTCTGTTTTTTCAATCACGAACAGCGGATCGGTCCCATCGGGATGATTCTCCCAAGCATCCCCTCTCGTCAGACCGTTGTATATATTTGCCTCACCGCCATAATATGTCAAGTATAAAAGCGTTCTGTTATGCGATGTATCTTGATTAAAGATTTGCACAACGAAATCTTTCGCTTCCACTTCTACGGGCGTATCCTCCGCATACGCATTCCCCTCGGCTCTTTTGGTAAAAAGAGCCGCACATACGAACACAATAAAGCAAATCATAAGACTTACCAGAATTGTATTCCTTTTTGTTCTCATCACTCTACCTCCTGCTTGTTTTATTTATAATTCCGCGATGCTGCGGATTATCATATTTATTTTATCTCATTTGTTTATAGAAAGCAATACCGAGAACCGACGAATTTTTGTTCTAAACCGACTTTTTTATTTGACTAACAAAAAATTTTATGGTATAATTAAAAAAAGCGGAGATTTCTTATTTATGAAAAAGCAATCCGAAAAAGTGGCTACTTTTAATTATTTTGATTGGGCCGTACCCGATACCACGCAAAAATTTCATATTTATGCGCGAAAAACCGTAGATGAATCTTCTATGCTCCACCGACATACTTATATAGAATTTTTCTACGTTACAGAAGGCTCGGGAACACACATATTAAACGGCGAAAATCTTACCGTAGAAGCAGGCGCGGCGTGTTTGCTCACCCAAAACGACGTACACGGATTTTATTACGACGGACACGGCGAATTCCGCCATATAGACATATTGATTGAAACAAAATTTTTTAAAGACGCCTGCAATTTTTTCCACGCCGATTTATATAAAGAATTAACGGAAGGAAAAATTTCGAAAAAAGCCGTTTTATCGTCCGAACAAATTGCAACGCTCAATAAGTACGTACCATATTTATTGCTGTCGCCGAATAATATTTTGCATACTTTGGCGGCAAAATCGATTTTGTCTACTATATTGCTTTTGCTTACGGATAATTATTTTGAGAAAAACGAAAAAGATTTCCCGGAATGGCTTATAAAACTGCTTGCTAAATTAAACAGTCCCGATAATTTTGCTTCTTCCGTTGCAGATTTGGCAGAAGAGTTTGCATATAATCAAGACTATATGCGCCGCATTTTTAAGGAAAGGATCGGCTCTACAATGACAAACTATTTCAATCAAAGAAAACTCGATTACGCTTACCAACTTTTACAAGATACAAATTATTCCATTGAACAAATCAGTGAAATCGTAGGTATCAACAACGTTTCTCATTTTTATCATTTATTCAAAAAGCAATATCATCGAACCCCCGCCGAAATTAAAAAAAGAACGATTTAAGTTTGTTTTTAACAGTATTATAGATTGTTTATTGCATAACTTTATAAAATATAAGCAGCGTCGCGTATCGACTCTGCTTGTAAAAATTTTTTACAACTAATTTCTTAAGATTTCCGCTGTTTTTCGCTCTTCGGAAAACAAGTTTAAACTGATGATTTAATATAATTTTATTGTTTTTTCCCGATCGATTTTTTATATCAGAAAAAGTCTCAGCCGTCAAGGGAAGAAAATATTGCTTAAAAAATTTACGCCGCCCGCAACGCAATTTTTTCGTTGCGGCTTTTTTATTATAAATTTTTCCGTTTTTACGCCGCCCTTGACTGCTTTGCCTTTTTCCGATGATATTTTTGGCGTAGGTTATAAAGTTCAGCCGTAGTTCGGCTGAGTTTTGTGTTTTTTAGAAAAACCAAAATTTTCACAAACAAAAAGCCGCCCGAAAACGAGCGGCTCAAATTACAATCGACTGTTTTATTTTAATTTTTTATCATTATATTTCGGAAACTGCGGATTTAATACGTAATCTTTTAAAGCCACACTCTTATCCCTGCCGGGGCACATAATGTAGTAGGGCGGAATATCGTTAAGCTTTTTCAAAATCATCTTTTTCAGCTTCTTCTTTGCAAAGAATAGTTTTATAGGATTAATTTTGGGAATATCCTGTTCGGATATTTCACCTTTAATACCGCCAAACTTTTTAACCCTTTCGACTATATAGCGCAAATCGTACCTTGCCGGATTGACTTCGATTATTTCCTTATCGAGCTTCGTCAGCTTATAAACGGCTTTGAGTGGAGTTCTTACTGAAGTTTCTATTGTGCATAAAATAATGTTTTCATAAATAAATCCTCCTATATTTCATATATTTTTTTCATTTTATCGAGATATGTCTTTATATTATCTACAACGTTTTCTGGAGAAATGACTTTAAGCTTATCCCCGAACGAACAGCACCAACCTAAAAATGTAGGGCTAACCTGCACCTCGGCTTTAAACGTAATCGTATTGTCATCAAGCGGTTCCAATGTAATGTTATCGCCGAATACGTCGAATATCACGTCCAAAAGACACATATCGGCTTGGAATTCGACTTCCTGCGTTTCGCCCTGAAACATTCCGAAAATCGTTCTCTTATGATGTTTGAGGTCAATCGACTCGCCGTTATAAGGATCTTTGCGCTGCTCTTCCACCATTTCCACCTTGTCCATTCGATCGATTCGGTAATGCACGACGCCGGGATGTTTCCCGTAATAAGCAATCAGATAGTAATTATCGTCATCGAATATGGTTGCAAGCGGATTTACGAAATAACGTTTGTGGTCTTTACGATATACACGCTCGTGCTTTTCATTGAAATCGAAATACTCGAACGAAACCTTTTTATTATTCTCTATCGCCGAATTGATTTCGCTTATAGCATAAAAGATATTCTCGTTCGTGCTTTTAGTCGTATTAAATCGCACGATATTGCTTTGCAGAAGTTCGGCGCGATGGCTTCCGCCGAGATCGGCAATCTTATCAAGCAAAACCTCTGTTTTACTCGGCGTAACAAAGCTCGAAGCCTGCACCGCATCCATAAGAATACGCAGTTCGGGAACGTCAAAACTTCTATCGGCAACACAATAGCAATTCGACTTTCCCGGGGACTTTTCGCAAAGAACCTCGTAGCCGAAATTATTCAGCACCTCTATATCCTTATATAAAGTGCGGCGGTCGCAAACAATGCCCATACCGGCAAGTTTATCTATAAGCTCCGTCGTCCCTATATAATGATCCTCGTCCGAGTCCTGACGTAAGATTTCGAGTAACTTCAAGAGTTTGATTTTATAAGCGTTTTCTTGCTTCATCGGCTTTTACCTATACCTATC
>CAKQDN010000024.1 GCA_934229275.1 uncultured Clostridia bacterium
TGGTGACCCCAACGGGATTCGAACCCATGATACCACCGTGAAAGGGTGGTGTCTTAACCGCTTGACCATGGGGCCACAGGCTGCGATGTTGGTGGCTGCGGACGGATTCGAACCATCGACCTGTCGGGTATGAACCGAATGCTCTAGCCAGCTGAGCTACGCAGCCATTTGTCAATCAGCCTAAATATAATACCATAAACGACGACAAAAAGCAACCGTTTTAGCGCGGTTTTTCAAAAAAATCCAAAAAATTTTTTGGAAGCGGCATGTGTTCGCGGACATAAGCGATTAAAACGAGAGTAAAAAGGCGTCTAAGTAGGCTAAATCAACCCTTAAACGATTGGAGCGAGCCGCATTTACGCTGCAAAAAAACGCAGGGCGAGCGTTTGTCGTCCTGCGAAAAATCTGATGTTTTTAACGGATTCAGAGTGATTTTTGCATCAATTCGGCAAGTTTTTGCCTGATTGCGACAAGCGCGGCGGAGGGATCGTCGATATTTTGCACAGTTTTTTCCATCGGGCAGACGTCGGTGCCGTCGCGATTCATGATTTTTTCGGCGATAACGTCGTACGAGCAGGCGATTCCGTGCGATTTCAGCACTTTAAGCCCCGCTTCCGACACGCATTTTGCGAAAACGCAAGTAATTCCGGCACCCGTCATAAGCAGAGCCGCGGCTTTTCCGACCACGAGATCGGCAGCCGAAAATCCCGAAAGATTGCCGCTTTCGACCGCTTTGACGAGCGGAGAAATGCCCTTGCCGTCGAACAATTTAACTTCGTCGCCGCGAACAAGCGCAAGCGAGTGACCGCTAAGCGCGCTTTTAGCCTTTTCGAGATCGGTCATCTGTCGCGCTCCCCTTTAATAAGCAGCGAGAAAAGCGCGATAAGAGCGGACGCCGCCACGAAATTCACGATAAGTCCGGGAATACCTGTAACGATCTGACCCCATATCACGGCAGGCGTGAAGGGCGTTACGCTTTGGAAAATCACGACCGACAGCATGAAGAACGCTCTTCCGAGCACGAGCGCGGAGAACACGGCGAGCATGCCGAAAGCCGCGTTTTTATTTACGAGCGAGGAGGAACTGCCGGCAATTATCGCCATAACGACCAGTTCCGAAGCCATGAACGGCAGTCTTGCCGCGGCAGGCATGGGAGAGGAGAGCGCGCTCGTCAAAAGAAAACTTACGATGGGAGAGAGAAGCGCGGTAACCGCTCCCCATTTAACGCCCAGCACGCACGCTCCGACGATTACCGGCAGATACATAGGCAGCCATTTAACGCCGCCTGCCGCGCCTGAAGCGACGTGCAGCAGTTGCGGAAGCGCGACCGCGAGGGCGATCACGACCGCCGAAATCAGAGTTTTTACGGTTATGCGCGTTTTTACCGACGCGCCGCGGTTTGAAAGTATTGCGTCAATCATAATATATACCTCTTTTAAATAGAATAGCAGGCGAGTAAATCGCTGCGATTACGCCTTTTGATTTTCGAACTGATCGGCAACCGAAACGAGCAGTCTGCGGATGGGCAGATGCTGCGGACAGACTTTTTCGCACTTGCCGCACTTTATGCAGTCGGAAGCCTTGCCGCCTTTTACCGTGTAAACGTTGTTATAATAATAGTCGGCGCTTCGGTCTTTGTAAATCTGCTTGGCGTTCATGCAGGCGAACAGGTCCGGGATGAAGATGTGTTTGGGGCAACCGTCGGTGCAGTAGCGGCACGCGGTGCAGGGAATAAGGTGCTTGGAGTGAATGATTTCGCACACCTTTCCGACCGCGGCGCGCTCGCGTTCGTCAAGCGGCTTAAAGTCCTTCATGTACGAGAGATTGTCGCGCATCTGATCGGTATTGCTCATGCCGGACAAAACCATGAAAATGCCGTCGAAACCGGCTGCAAAACGAACGGCGTAACTTGCGTAACTGCCCGAGTCAACTTCGTCCAGCACTTTTTTGGCTTCCTGCGGCAGATTTACGAGCGTTCCGCCCTTAACCGGCTCCATTACGATGACCGGCTTACCGTGCTTGCGGCACACTTCGTAGCATTTGCGCGACTGCACGGCAGGGTCGTCCCAGTCGGCGTAGTTGAGTTGCAGTTGCACGACCTCGACGCCCTGGTAGGTGCCGAGTATATCTTCCAGAACGTCTGCGCTGTCGTGGAACGATAAACCGACGTGACGGATTTTGCCTTCCTTTTTAAGCGCGAAAGCGGTTTCGTACGCGTTGCATGCGCGGAACTTCTTAAAATTATCGCGGTTTTGCGCGTGCATCAGGTAAAAGTCGAAGTATTCGACGCCGCACGCCGCCAGTTGCGACTCGAAAAACGGTCGGATGTCCTCTTCTTTATTGAAAAAATTTGCGGTAAGTTTGTCGGTGAGAACGTACTCTTCGCGCGGATAACGGCTCGTCAGGCATTCTTTCAGAGCAAGTTCGCTCTTGCCGCCGAGATAGCCGTGAGCCGTGTCGAAATAATTGAATCCTTCGGCTATGAACTTGTCAACCATGCGCTTGGTCTGCTCGATGTCCACGTTTTCGCCGCTCATCGGAAGGCGCATACAGCCGAATCCGAAATTGCGCTTTGCTTTTTCAAAAAAACTCATATAAACTCTCCTTTTTGAGTATTGAACTTCCGTCGTAAGCGCAGACTGCCCGGGTTTTCGAAATTCCGCATAAAAATCGGTTCAGCGGTTGACTTTTTCGGCGCGAGGCGGTATAATTACATTGAAGTTCGGTTAAATTGTACAACTTAAAGTTAACTTTAAGTCAAGCGAATCAAGCAGATTTTTAAAATTTTTTTGCACGGAGAAAAATCATATGTTGTATACGATAGGCGAAATAGCGAAAATATCGGGCTTGCGCCCCTCGACGCTGCGTTATTACGATAAAGAAGGGCTGTTCCCTGCAATCGAGCGCACGAGCGGCGGCATACGCATGTTCCGCGACTCCGACGTCGAGTGGCTGCACGTTATAGAGTGCCTTAAAAAGACCGGCATGACCGTGCAGGAAATAAGAACGTTCGTCGGCTGGGTGAAGGAGGGCGATTCCACGATAACCGAGCGTAAAGAATTTATCGAGCGGCAACGAAAAATCATCACCGAGCAAATGGAAAAACTCAAAGAAACGCTCGATACGCTCGACTATAAATGCTGGTACTATTCGGTTGCGGAAAAAGCCGGCACCTGCGACGTGCATAAAACGCTCCCCGACAGCGAGATTCCCGAAAGAATTCTCGAAATAAGAAAGCGATTGAAAAAGAACTGATTAAAATCGGTGGATACATTTGCCGAAGCGACGGAACGCATTCCGTCGTTTTTTTATTTTCCGTAGTGACAATTTTTGACACAAATTATTTTACAAAAAGGTGAAAAAAATGTTCATCGAATAATCTATTCGGTGAACAAATCGATTTATTGTGGTACTTTCAAAGCATATTTTTAATAAATTTTTTAAATACAGCATAAATTCAGTTGACAAGAAAGTCGTATTTGTGCTATTATACTGTATGAAGCGTGTTCACCGAATAGATTATTCCATGAACAATAATTATTTCGGTGCACGTTCGAAAATAAATAAGAGGAGTAGTAAAAAGAAATGAGGAAATTCTTCAAAAGCAAGACTTTTCTGGGCGCCGTAATGAGTATCGCTCTTTGCTGCAGCCTGATTGCCGGCGCAACGTTCGCAATCTTTACGAGCGAAGCCGCAGTCAACATCGCGGTAACGACCGGTAAAGTCAACGTAACGGCACAGGTTACGAAGTTTTCGCTGTATTCGCCCGCGTCTCTCAATGCGGACGGAACGGTGAAAGACGAAGCGAACGCCGCAACCGAAGGAACGTTCAAAAACGGGGGAACGGCGTCGATGCACGACGGCAAACTGGTTGTGGCAAAAATGGCACCGGGAGATAAAGTTACTGCGGAATTAACCGTTAAAAACAACAGTAACGTGTCTGTTTTGTATCGCTACGGTTATACTCTGCTCTCGGGTGACGGTACCGCGTACGACGCGGACGCTCTCATTCTGTTCGAAGGACTTAAGTTCGATTTCGACGGCAAAACCGCAAAAACCGTCACGGACGACGAAGCGAGCGTTACGGTGGCTTATAAAACCGTTTATGCGGAACTGCCCGAAAGCAAGAAGATAAGCGTTGTCGTCGAATTGCCCGGAACCGCAGGAAATAAATATCAGAATCTTTCGCTGACTATCGGTTTCGCGGTCGAAGCCGTTCAGGCTAATATCGACACGACCAACGTCACCGAAATAAACGACACCGTGCATTTCACCGAAAAAGACGCGCTCGGCGATGTTACAGAAGGCGAAACGATCTTTATAACCGGCAACAACACCAAAATAAACAAAGATACGGTTATCGGCAATTCCGCTACCGTCGCCGGCGCAGGAATCGATAAAACCACCGTTAGTGCCGACAAGATGAACGTTGATAAAAATAACATTACCATCAAGGATATGACCATTAAAGGTAGCGGCTCGGCTGGCACCGGCGGAACGCTTAACGTAAACGGAAACAACACCACTATCGAAAACGTAGATTACCAAGGCGACGGAAACATTGCAATCACCGTATCTACGAAAGCAGAAAACCCCGGCACGATATTCAGAGGAACCAGGATTACCAACGCTTTCCGCGGTATTCAGTTCTGGAGCCTTTCCGGCAATTCGATTATAGATGATTGCGTTCTCGATGTTGCCGGCTATACGTTCAATATCGACTCGGTAGTTGCCGGCTCGACGCTCACCGTTAAAAATTCCACGCTTAACGGCTGGACTTCGTATACGAGCGGAATCAAACTGGTTACTTTCGAAAATTGTAAACTCGGTTTGAACGCATATGCATATCTCCGTCCGTATTCCGAAACCGTGATTAAAGATTGCGAGTTCACTTATGCAGGTTATCAACTCAATGCAGGCGGAAGCGATGCTTATACGATTACCATCACCAACTGCACTAAAAACGGAGTTAAAATCACTGCCGAAAACGTTAAAACTCTTTTGCTCGATACGGACGATTGGAACACTAACGTAACGCTTATCGTCAACGGAGTTACCGTAAACTGGAACTGACGGATTGTAACCGATTTATAACACACGCCAAAAAACGGAAGTATGGTTTTTCATGCTTCCGTTTTTGCTATGTTCCGATTTGATTTTGCCGCAATTTTCGCGTTTCGTAAATCGATTTTTTACCTGTTCCCCGATTTTTTTCGTCGCCGACTAATTCTTTTCTTCGATTGTAACGGCTGCGGAAAAAACGGAGCGGTCGGGCGTTTTTCCGATAAAAAACAGCGTGTTTTGCTCGATAGCCGAGTAAACGCTCATCGTTTCGCCTTCGCGGCACTCGTGCAGATAGTCGATTTCCACGTCGCGGAGAGTCACGCTCTCCCAAAAAGAAGAGGGATAGCAGTCGAATATGAAGTTGACGTACTTCGCGTTGTTGATATGGTGATTAAAGTCGAGGTCGGAGTACTTTGCCTTCCTCGAAAATTTAAGGTCGGCGTCGGTAAAAACGGGCGGTTTCGCGCTCGGAGAAGAGCAAAAAACGCGCTCGGTTTTGTATTCCATATCCTTCGGGTAGCAAGCGAGCGAGGAGATTTTGCGAGGCTTTCTCGAGTCGCCGTCCAGAACGCACCATTCGGTCTTGCCGCTAATCAGCAGATTGCCATTTTCGTCCTTAATATAATTCTGACGCTCGCAGCGCAGAACGGATGGAGCAAGCGGATATGTTCCGACGATTATTTTCTCTTGCCATATGGGAGCCTTATAAAAATGCAGAAAATTGCGCGTTATAACCCAGAACGAGTTATCGACTTTCCGCATTGTGGGCGCGTCGACGTGCATTTCGTCCGTGTGCATGGTTTCGGCGTCCTCTATGAGTTCGAACGCGCCTATAACCGAAAGCGAAAACGTCGTATCGGTTTTCGAGGCGTCTACACGGCTCTCCGTTTCGAAATAATTTTTCATATATCGCTCTCCTTTTCTTGACAAACGGTACAGTTGTATAATATAATACAAATATCGCCGTTTGTATATTATAATACATCGTGACAAAAAAGTCCAGCAATTTATGGCAAAAAAGTTCGGCAAATAGAGACAAAAGAGTCTGTCGCTTTTATGAATACCGAACGGCAATTTTTCGAAGTACCGAGGTGAAAAACGAGAATTATGGACAAAAGAGTACAAAAAACCCGTCATCTCATCAAAACGACGGTAGCGAAAATGCTTAAAACCAAAAGCCTTGACCGGCTCAGCGTTTCGGATATAGCCGCTCAGTCGCTCATCCAGCGCGCAACTTTTTACAATCATTACGGCTCGGTGTACGACGTCGTAACGGACATACGAAACGACATAACCGCCTACGCCGCGGTAAAGTTCGAGGATATCGATTTCTCGGCGATCAGGAGTTCGGTTAAGCCTATGCTGTCGCGAATAGCCGCCGTCGTGCGCGCTCTGCCGCCCGAATACCGCGATCTGCTGCTGTGCGAAAACGAGAACGTTTTAAAAGACGTTCGCAAGTGGTTTATAGACAACACCGTGGCAAAAATCGAGCAAAATCAGCGAAAACTCAACGAATACGAGCGCTATTCCGCCGAAATGTTTATAAACGGCTTAATCGACGCTTTTTACAAGTGGAGAAGTACGCGCGGCGAAAAACCCGACTACTACGAATTCGTGTGCTATGCCGCTCGCGTTGCCGAGTTCGGCTGCATTTTTGTAGGTATCGAATAATCTATATTCCTGTCGAATAATTATAACGAGGAAATAGCACGCAATCGCTTTACTTTTTTCTGAACATACTGTATAATTAAATCACTAAATTCAAACCTCATGGAGGAAAAAACAAATGGCAAAGAAAAATTCTATGATGAAGTATGCCGGTTTTGTGGCAATTCTTCTGGCTCTTGCGGCAATCGGATTTATGTTCGCTCCGGCAATCGTTTACGGTACGGGCGACGATCCCACGACTTTCACCGCTTTTCAGACTATGTTCGGATATACCAAGAGGATTCAAATAGGCGGTGGTCTTTACAGAGACGTTCAGTATTTTGATTTCTCGTTCATGGTTCTTCTGACGCTTATTCTGATTGCGGCAGGCATCGTTCTGTCCGTCATGAAGATGTTTGTCGGCGGCAAGTCCAAGTTGTTCACGCTCATTACCACCGCTTGCTTTATCGTTGCCGGCGTTCTTCTGTTTATGCTTATTCCGCTTTCGGTTCCGCATGTGTATAACGAAGGTTCCTGGGTGCAGTACTCGCTTTCCAAAGACAATATGACGCTCGGCTGGGGTGCGATAGTCGCGGCTATCTGCTCGCTTATCGCAGGCTCGTGCAAACTCGGCGAATTCCTGCTCGGCTGATAATAACTTAATTTGACCGAAAAAAACGTCTTGCCCGTAAAAAGGCAGGGCGTTTTACTTATTTTAAAGCGCGGTTATGCGGGTAAAGTGCCGCTTTCGCGCTTAATATGGGCAAACGGCGGCAAAACACTTGAAAAAAGACGCCGAGTGTGGTATAATACGATAAAATGCGGATAGAAGGCTTTTTTGCCCGAACCGCGCTCACGGCTCGCACGCCGAAGGTCAACGTCAGGTTATGTACAAACATTTTTTCAAAAGATTCATCGATATTCTGCTCTCGGGACTGGCTATAATAATTCTCGCTCTGCCGATGCTCATCGTGGCGATAATAGTCAAAATCGACTCGCCCGGTCCCGTTTTATTCAAACAAAAGAGAATAGGTCGCGGCAAAAAGCCGTTCACGATACTCAAATTCCGTTCGATGCCGGTGTCCGCTCCGCACGACACCCCCACTCACGAACTCAAAAACTCAGAGAATATGTTAAGCCGCTGGCAGAAATTCATCCGCGCGTCCAGTGTGGACGAACTGCCGCAACTGTTCAATATTTTCGTCGGACAGATGTCGATTATCGGACCGCGCCCGGCTCTATGGAATCAGTACGATCTCATCGAAGAGCGCGACAAGTACGGCGCAAACGACGTTCGCCCGGGACTTACCGGTTGGGCGCAGATCAACGGCAGGGACGAACTCGAAATAGCCGATAAGGCGCGCCTTGACGGCGAATATGTCGAAAAACTGAGTTTCGGCTTCGATTGCAAGTGCTTTTTCGGCACGATCGGCAAAGTTCTGCACCGCGACGGCGTCGTAGAGGGCGGAACGGGCGAAATTCACGCAAAGGAAAACGCCGCCGAAAGTAAGACGGACGCTATGCCCGAGGTCGCAGCGACGGCGGAAATTCAGTCGCCTGAAAGCGTTGATCCGGCAGCGGAAACGGCAGTAGCCGCGAACGAACCGATCGGCAACGGAAACGGCTCGGCTATCCCCGAAAGCGACGAAAACGGCGTAACGGAACCCCGAAAACACGGCAAAAAAATCATGCTGATATGCGTTTCGTCACAGAACGTGCTGACTTTCCGTAAAGAACTCATCCGCGCTCTGCAAAACGAGGGCTGCGAAGTGTCCGTCGTGTGCTTCGACGACCTCTACCGCGACAAAATCGAGCCGCTCGGCGTCGAATTTATATCGGTAGGCGACAGCAACCGCAGTACAAACCCCTTGAAAGTGCTTGCGCTCAAAAAGAAATACCGCGCGATCGTCGAGAAAACAAAACCCGACGTCGTGTTCGCTTTTGCGATGAAGCCCAACGCTCTCGGCGTTCCCGCCGCGAAAAAAGCCGGCGCAAAAGAAATCTATTCGATGGTGGAAGGCGCCGGCGACGTGTTTATAAACAATTCGATCAAATGGAAACTCATCCGCGTTTACGTCAGCCATTTGTATAAAAAAGCGTTCAAAATAAGCCGAAAAGTCGTCTTTCTCAACGAAGACGATAAAAAAGAGTTTATCGCTCGCAAACTGGTTAAGCCTGATAAGTGCGAGATTATCAACGGCATAGGCGTGGACGTGAACAAATTCGCGTTCAGGCCCATGCAAAACGGCGCGAACTTCCTCATGGTCGCTCGTATGCTCAAAACGAAGGGCGTCATAGAGTACTGCGAAGCCGCACGCATGGTTAAAGCCGTTCGTCCGCAAGCCGTGTTCGGTTACGTCGGCGGAGAAGGCACGATAACGCTCGGTGACATAAAGTCGTATATCGACGACGGAAGCGTAACTTATTTCGGAACGACCGACGACGTTCGCCCCTACTACGAGGAGTGCACGGCGTTCGTTCTGCCGTCCTACCGCGAGGGTATGCCGATGGCTGTAATGGAAGCGGAAAGCGTCGGTCGCGCGATCATCGCCACCGACGTCAACGGTTGCCGCAGCGCGGTCCGCGACGACTACAACGGATTTTTGATCGCAAAGGGCGATTCGTGCGCCACCGAACTTGCCAATAAGTGCATTTACTTTATAGATAACCCCGAAGTGGCGGCGGAAATGGGCGAAAAGAGCCGCGCTCTCGCCGAAAACGAGTTCGACAGCCGCGTCATCAACGCCAAACTATTGCGAATTATCGGAATAACGGAGGACAAAGACAGTGAGTGACGGAAAAAACATATTCGTAACCGGCTACTACGGCACCGGCTCGTCAGCCGTCATCGACCTTATGAGCGAGTACGACGGCACCGCTTGCGCGATCGGCAGAAGATACGAACATTCTTTGTTTCTGTGCCGCGGCGGTATTATCGACTTATACGAACGCTGCTTCGGCGACATGACCAACCGCATGATCCGCGACCGCGCGATAAACGACTTCATCGACGAAATGTACCGCCAGAACGACAACGACTTCGGTTGGTACGGCTCGTATAAAAAACTGTACGGAAAGAAATTCTCGGACAGCGTGGACGAATTCGTGTCCTTAATTTCCTGCGAGGGCGATAAAAAGGCGATCGCTCACGGAAAAGGCGTGCGTTTTTCGCTTATAAAAGCCGTGCTGCAACTGGGAGCAGCCGTGCTTAAAGGCTACAAAATCACTAAACTCGGCAGAAAATATTGCTACGACGGAAAAACCGTGCGCTATTTAACCGTAGACGAACAAGAATTCTTATCGTGCGCCTGCAAATTCACGAGCGAATACCTTGCGATGTGCAAAACCGCCGACGTCATGATTTACGACCACATAATTCTGCCCGAGCAAAGCGGTTCGATGCGCAAATTTTTCCCCGACTGCAAACTGATAATAGTCGATCGCGATCCGCGCGACGTGTATCTTTCGTCCAATTACGTCTGGAACACCGTGCGCTGCGGCATGCAGATCGCGCCCTTTCCGCCGGGAGCGGAAGCGTTCTGCTCGGCGTGGAAAGAGGCTCACGAACGCGCCGAAAAATTCGCGGAAGGCAATGAAAACGTGCTGTTCGTGCAGTTCGAGGACCTTATCTACGACTACGAAAACGCTACGAAAAAAATAGCGGAGTTTTGCGGTCTGGACGAAAAAAATCACGTTCGCAAAGGCGAAATTCTGCAAACCGAAAAGTCGATCAAAAACACGCAGGTGTTCTTGAAATCGGAGAAATTCGCGCCCGAATGTGAAGTTCTCGAAAAAAATCTCGGCAAGTATTTTTACAACTTTCCTTATAAAACCGCCACTGATATCGGCGAAATCGAGGACTTATAAGCGATTATGTCGGTAAAATTCAGCGTGATAATTCCCGTTTACAACGTGGAAAAATATATTTCCGAGTGCGTCGGAAGCGTTCTGTCGCAGCCCTGTCGCGACTTCGAAGTCGTTCTTATAGACGACGGCTCGATCGATTCGAGCGGAAAGGCGTGCGACGAGTTCGCGGCGACCGACGAGCGAGTAAAGGTCGTTCACAAACCTAACGGAGGCTTGGTCTCGGCAAGAAAGGCGGGCGCAAACGCGGCGTGCGGCGACTATATCGTGTGCGTCGACGGCGACGACTATTTGCCCTGTAACGCCCTCGGATCGTATGCGCGCGCGATAGAAGAGTATAACCCCGACGTCGTTTGCGGAGCCGCGATATGGAAGTATCCGGATAGCGAAAAAGAAGTGCCGTGTTCTGCCGCTCCCGGCGTATACGACCGCGAAAAAATCGAGAAGGAAATTTTCCCCCGGCTTATCGAAAACGAGAAGGGCGAATATTTTTCTCCGTCGGTGTGGGCGAAGGCGTTCCGCCGCGAATCGTACGTTAAATCGCAGACGTCCGTGCCAGACGAGATAAAAATCGGCGAGGACAACGCCTGCACGAAACCTATAATAGCGTCCGCGCAAAACATAGTAGTTTTACGGGAACGTACTTACGTTTACCGCATAAATTCCGCTTCGATGACCAAAAATCGCAAACCGTTCGATCTTTTTACGCCCAGACTCGTGTGCGAACATTTCGAAAAAACGATTCCGATGACTTCGGACATGCAGGCGCAGGTGTACAGATGTGCCGTCCACTACCTTTTCAACGCCGCGGCGTCGCAGTATTTTTCGGGCGACGACAAAGCAGCGAAAGGGCGCGTTAAAGAGGCTCTGTCCGACGAATATTACGGTAAAGCGATAAAGGCTTGTAGGTTCAAAGCGTTTTCAAAGGGAGCGCTTGCGCGCTTCGCGTTAAAACACAAGGCGTTTTGGCTTATCAAAGCGTATTCGAAAACGAGGTGACTATGAAAAAAATACTGTTCACGCTCAATCACGTCGAACCGCAGAACGGCGTTTGCAGCGTTTTGAGGTCGCTTAGCGGCGCGCTCGCCGAATACGGTTTCGACGTCACCGTTATGCCGCTTTTCCGCTTCGACCCGGAATATGCCGCGACTTTCGACAGCCGCGTAAAGATCGAAAAGTGCTACGGGAAATACTTTCGCGGAATGGGCAAAATCGTGCGCGTTCTGCCGCAAAAAGCGGTCTATAAAAAATTCGTGCGCGAAAATTACGACATAGAAGTCGCTTTTCAGTGCGGCTGCCCGACTTCGATGATAGCGGCTTCGACCAATAAAAACTCAAAGAAAATCGCCTGGATGCACGGCTACGAGGAAATGGACTTAAAGCAGCACCGCGAATTCGACAAAATAGTCGCCTGCGCGAGAAGTACCGCCGAAAAATACAAAAAAGTTTTCTCTCAGCCCGAAAAAGTGACGTATCTTTATAACCTCGTCGACGAAAGTAAAATAATCGTAAAGACGAACGACCCCATCAGTATCGAAAAAAAATACCCGATAACGCTGGTTACCGCCGGCAGACTTTCGTTCGAAAAGGGCTACGACAGGCTTATTTCCGCCCACGCAAGACTTATGAGCGAAGGCTTAAAGCACAATCTCTGGATAGTCGGCGAAGGCGTGGAGCGGGAAAACCTCGAAAAACTGATTAAGGAAAAGGGCGTGGAAGGCAGCGTGACGCTCGTCGGCTTCGACCCCAATCCGTATAAGTATATGGCTCGCGCCGACGCGTTTGTCTGCTCGTCGAGAAGCGAAGGGATGAGTACCGTGTGCGTCGAATCGCTGCTGGTCGGAACGCCGATAATCACGACGCTTGTCAACGGAGCGGAAGAACTCTGCGAAACGGGCGCCGGAATACTCACCGAAAACGACGAAAATTCGCTCTACGAGGGCATGAAAGACGCGCTCACGCATCCCGAAAAACTCGCCGCCTGCCGCGAAAACATCGGCAAAATGCCGGCTCTTCGCTATGCCGACAGACTCAAAGCCGTGGTCGATTTTTTTGAGAACGTATAGGGAAAATCGGAACGAAAGGGACAATAAACGGAAAAAATAAGGAACGAAAAATGGCAAATTCAAGAACGAAAAACACACTGTTGAATTCGATATTCGGTATGCTCGGCTACATATCGGTTATCGTCGTGTCTTTTGTGCTTCGGAAAGTGCTTGCCGTGACGCTGGGCGCCGATTACCTCGGACTTATCAGCCTGTACACTACGATTGTTTCCTTTCTGTCGCTGACCGAACTGGGGCTTACGACAGCCATAATTTACTTTCTGTATAAGCCCGTCAGCGTGGGCGACGAGAGCAAAATCCGCGCGTATCTGTCCTTTTATAAAAAGGTGTACTTCGTTATAGCCGGAGTCATAATGACGCTCGGCATCGCGCTTATTTTCGTAATACCGTTGGTTGCGAACACCGTCGTGGACATGAAAAGCGTGCAGTTTTATTTTATCCTGTACGTTTTCAACACCGCAGTCAGTTACCTCATCGCGTATAAAAAATGCATAATCTACGCCGACCAGCGTTCGCGCGTGGTGTCGGTATGCCACGCCGTAACCAAAATAGTGTTCACGACGTTGCAGATAGTGCTGCTGCTGACTACGAAAAGTTTCTTTTGGTTTATCGTGCTTATGATCGCCTGCACCGTTATCGATAACGTCGCCTGCGCGATCTACGCCGACAAAAAATACCCGTTTATCCGCCGTAAAGCCGACGAAAAACTCTCGCCCGAAGAACTCCGTGAGATTCGCCGCAAGATGATTCCGATCGCGCTTCAGAGCCTTGCCTCTTATATCGTGTCGTCCACCGACAGCATAATAATTTCCGCTTCCGCGCTCGGCACGCTGGTCGTCGGCTACTACTCGAACTATACGCTCGTTTCGACGACGCTCCGTTCGCTGTACGGGCAGGTTTTCGCCGCGTTTACCGCAAGTTTCGGCAATCTGTCGGTCACTGCGGACAAGGAGCGTGCCTACTACGTCTACGATAAGTCGGTGTACGTCGCGTTTTGCATGACGTGCTGCATGACCGCTTGCTTTTTCGCGCTCATCGAGCCGTTTTTAACGCTGTATTTCGGAACGGAGTACGCGCTCGGAACGGGCATCGCCGCGCTTATCTGCGCTTGTTTTTATGTGACTTGCATGAACGTGCCTGCGGTTTCGGTGCAGAACGCGCTCGGACTGCACGACAAAGACGTGTGGGTGATGATTATTCAGGGCGTCGTAAACCTCGTTTTGTCGCTCGTGCTGTTGCACTTCGTCGGACTTGCCGGCGTTATTATCGGCACGATAGCGTCAACGGTGTTGTGTCCGTTCTTTTCGAAAGACTATATTCTCGGCAAATACTTCTTTAATAAAAAGCCGACGAAAATGTATCTGTGGCAACTTTTCTACGCCGCGATAACCGCAACCGTTTCGGGATTAACGTATTTCGTGTGCAACGTGTGGCTGCCTGTAAAAGGCTGGGGCGGACTTATATTAAACGGCTTTATTTCGCTGTTTATTTCGGCTGCGGCGGTAGTGATTTCCACGTTTTATACCGATAAATTCCGCTATGTGATTTCGACGGCGAAAAGGCTTTTTCATCGCGGCAAATCGGGGGAGGAGAAATAATATGGACGATCAACTTTTAAAAAGAGTGCAGCAAATTTCGCGCGACATACTCAAAGTCGTGGACGAGGCTTGCCGCAAAAACGGAATAGACTATACGATAGCGTACGGAACCATGCTCGGAGCCGTTCGTCACGGCGGCTTCATTCCGTGGGACGACGACGTGGACCTCGTGATGACTGCTGATAACTACGAAAAATTTCTTGCCGTGTGCGACGATATTTTGCCCGGATACCTGAAAGTCGAGTGCGCCGAACGCAATCCCGACTATCCGTTCAACTTTGCCAAGGTGGTCGATACCCGTACGACCTTCATCGAGTCCGATTTCCGCAAACTGAAATACTTAAAAGGCGTTTCGGTGGACATTTTCCCCGCTTACCGCATACGCGACGACGAGAAAACGATTAAATCGATCAGCCGCAAAAACAGAATGAACGCGATATTCAAAACCGCGTACGACGGCAGTTGTATAGCGCGCTATAAGGGGCTTAAAAAGGTGTGCATGGCGATTATTCACGTCGCCGCGAAGTGCGTCGGACTGAAGAATCTCAACAAAAAAGAGATTCGGCGCATGGAAAAGGAACACGCAAAAGGCGGAACGAAAACGCTTGTCGAGTACAATTTTCCGCGCACGATGCCGTATGCGACGTACGAGGACACGACCGATTATACTTTCGACGGAATGACCGTCCGCGGCGTCCGCGATTACGACTGCTACTTAAAGGCGGAATTCGGCGACTACATGAGCCTGCCGCCGGTCGAACAGCGCGTCTGCCACATCGACAAAACGTCGCAGATCGACCTCGATAAACCTTGCAAATAACGATAAATCGCATAAAAACGACCATTTAAGAGGACAAATTATGAAAAATTTCGCAGTAGGTCCGGTAACTTCGGACGAAGATATTCTTGCGATCGGCGCCGAGCAGGTGCCTTACTTCCGCACGAGAGAGTTTTCGGAAATAATGCTCGAAAACGAGAAACTGATGCTCGGATTCATGAAAGCGCCGAGTGGTAGCCGAACCGTGTTTTTAACCGGCTCGGGAACGGCGGCAATGGAAGCGGCGGTTATAAACTCGCTTACTAAAAACGATAAAGCGCTCGTTATCGACGGCGGCTCGTTCGGTCACAGATTCTGCGAAATACTGGACATTCACGGTATTCCGTTCGATCGGATCGCGCTTGCGCCCGGCGAAGGGCTTACGGAAGAAAAACTGTATAAGTTCGACGGCAAGGGCTACACGGCTCTGCTTGTAAACGGCTGCGAAACGTCCACGGGCGTTAAATACGACGTCGGCGCAATCGGTGCGTTCTGCCGCAAAAACGACATGTACTATATCCTCGACGCCGTCAGCATGTTCATCGCCGACCCGATAGATATGGCAAAAATCGGCGCGGACGTCGTCATAACCGGCTCGCAAAAAGCACTGGCTTGTCCGCCCGGAGTGTCGATTGCGGTACTGTCCCCTCGCGCGGTCGAACGCGCTTACGAAATAAACCCCGGCTGCATGTATCTGAGTTTCGCGCTCGCTCTTAGAAACGGCGAACGCGGTCAGACGCCGTTTACGCCTGCGGTCGGAACTCTGCTGCAGATAAACGCGCGGCTTAAACAAATCGAGGATAGAGGCGGAATAGAAGCCGAAACCGCTCGTGTTGCCGCTCTTGCCGCTTATTTTCGCGAAAAAATAGCCGATTTTCCGTTCGAATTCGCCACGGACTCGCCGTCGAACGCAGTGACGTCGCTGCATCCGACCACCTGCCCGGCATATAAAATTTTCACCACGCTTAAAGACGAGTACGGCATATGGATCTGTCCCAACGGCGGCGAACTGAAAGACAAAATTTTCCGCGTGGGGCATATCGGCGCGCTTACTAAAGAGGACTACGACTGCCTTATCGAAGCGTTTTCGGATCTAAAAAAGCGCGGAATAATCTGAAAAACCTCTCGTTTTTAATTAAAAGGAGCAAAAAATGGTTAAAGTAATAACGTACGGCACGTTCGACGTTCTGCACGAAGGTCACATACGCCTGTTGCGGCGTGCGAAAGCGCTCGGCGACTACCTTATAGTGGGAGTCACCGGCGACGATTTCGATTTGAGCCGCGGCAAAATTAACAATCGGCAGTCGCTGTCCGACCGCATTAAAGCCGTGCGCGAAACCGGACTTGCCGATAAGATTATAGTGGAAGAGTACGACGGGCAGAAAATCGACGACGTGCGCAAATACGGCGTGGACGTGTTCACCGTAGGCTCGGACTGGGAGGGTAAGTTCGACTACCTTCGCGACTACTGCAAAGTGGTGTATCTGCCGCGTACCGAGGGCGTAAGCAGCACCGAAATACGCTCGAAAAGCCGCATGCTCCGAATCGGAATGGTGGGCGAAGTCAAGTTCATCAAAAAATATATAAGAGAAAGCACGTTCGTCAACGGATGTATCGCCGAAGCGGCATGCTCGTCGGACGAGCGTTTCCTCGGCGAACTCGACGTTCCTTTTAAAACGAGCGACTACGACGAACTCTTAGGGCAGGTGGACGCGGTGTACGTCGCGTCGCATCCGTCGCTTCACTACGAGCAGATCAAAAAAGCGATCGAAAACGGAAAACACGTTCTGTGCGAAAGCCCGATCGCGCTGTCGGCAGAGGAGTGCGACGAACTTTTCGCGTCCGCCGAGGAAAAAAGCGTCATTCTTGCCGACGCGATAAAAACCGCTTATTCGACGGCGTACACGCGCATGCTTCTGCTCGTCAAAAGCGGAGCGATCGGAAAGCCCGTCGCCGTGGACGCGACCTGCACGTCGCTGACCGAGATCGACGACCGCCCCGACTATTTTTCCACGAAATGGAACAGTTCGTGCGAGTGGGGTCCGACGGCTCTTCTGCCCGTGTTTCAGATTCTGGGCTGTGACTATAAAGACGTTCGGCTCTCGTCCGTGTTCGCGGATAAAGACAAGACTTTCGACCGCTTTTCGAAGATGGACTTTACTTTTAACGGTGCGGTCGCAACCGTCAAAGTGGGCAGCGGCGTTAAGTCCGAGGGCGAGTTGATAGTGTCGGGAACGAACGGCTATGTATACGTTCCGGCGCCCTGGTGGAAAACCGACTATTTCGAAATCCGCCGCGAAAACACGACCGAAAACAAACGTTATTTCTATCAACTGGACGGCGAAGGCATACGCTACGAAATAGTGGCGTTCGTAAAAGCAGTCGAAAACGGAAAGATGACCGACTGCGTTCCGCGCGAAATCTCGAAAGCGATATGCTCCGTGGTATCGGGCAAAAATCGCAACGAAATCGTGCTGTAGAAGGTCATCGTACATTAAAATCGCTAAAAAAAAATAAATCATAACTTATAGGAGAGTGCTATGCAAAAAGTATTGTTCGAAATACGCGAAAACGAGCGTCTAACTTCGAGCGTCTATAAAATGACGCTTGAGGGCGACGTATCGGCAATAACGGCGCCCGGTCAGTTCGTCGAAATCAAAATAGACGACTGCTTTCTGCGCCGACCCATATCGGTATGCGACGCCGAAAAAGGCACGCTTACGATAATCTATAAAACGGTGGGAAAAGGCACCGACAAAATGAGCGCTTTTTTGCCCGGTAAAAAACTCGACGTTCTGACGGGACTGGGGAACGGCTACGACCTTACGGTATCGGGCGACAAACCTTTGCTCGTCGGCGGAGGCGTGGGCGTTCCGCCGCTCTATCTGCTTGCAAAAAAACTGATAGAAAAAGGCGCAAAACCCGCAGTCGTACTCGGTTTTAACACGAAAGACGAAATTTTCTACGAAAACGAGTTCAAGGCAATCGGCGCCGACGTGTACGTTGCTACCGCCGACGGAAGTTACGGCGTCAAAGGCTTCGTCACCGACGTCATTAAAAATCTCGACTACACTTATTTCTACGCCTGCGGACCCATGCCGATGTTCAAGGCAATGGAAAAGACGGTTAAAACGAGCGGACAGTATAGTTTCGAAGCGAGAATGGGCTGCGGATTCGGCGCGTGCATGGGCTGCTCGATAATGACGGCAAACGGCTCGAAGCGCGTGTGTAAGGAAGGTCCGGTTTTCAAGCGCGAGGAGGTCATATGGTAGACACTAAAGTAAATCTGTGCGGATGGGTGCTGGATAACCCGATAATCGCAACCAGCGGAACGTTCGGCTACGGAAAGGAATTCGCCGAATTTTACGACATAAACATGCTCGGCACGTTCGCTTTTAAAGGAACGACCGTCGAACCGAGATTCGGCAATCCGCTTCCCCGAATCGCCGACTGCGACAGCGGCATGCTGCTTTCGATAGGACTGCAAAATAACGGCATCGACCATGTAATAGCGCACGAACTGCCCGATATGAAGAAGTATTTCCACAAAAAAGTCATCGCCAACTGTGCAGGCTTCTGCGTGGACGACTATGTGACGCTCGCCAAAAAACTTGACGATCAGGAGCAGGTCGGCATAATAGAACTCAACGTCAGTTGCCCCAACGTCGGAGCAGGCGGAACCGCTATCGGCACCGACTGCGTCAATCTCGAAAAAACGGTTAAAGAGGTCAAAAAAGTCACGTCCAAAACCGTGTTCGTCAAACTCACGCCTGCGGTCACCGATATAGTCGCGGTCGCAAAAGCGGCGGAAAACGGCGGAGTAGACGGAATAAGCATGATAAACACGCTCACCGGTATGCGCGTCGACCTTAAAACCCGAAAATCGATAATCGCCAACAAGGCGGCAGGCTATTCGGGACCGGCTATGTTTCCGCTCGCGCTCAGTATGATCTATAAGGTGTACGACGCGGTAAAAGTGCCGATTATCGGTATAGGCGGCGTCACGAGCGCAGAACACGCCGTCGAAATGATGATGGCAGGCGCAACCGCCGTCGGAGTGGGCTCGGCTAACCTCGTCAACCCCTACGCGTGCAAGGAAATCATCGAAGATCTGCCGCGCGTCATGCAAAAGTACAAAATAGAAAAACTCTCCGACATTATAGGAGCGGCTCACGACTGAAATTAACGCCGCCTCCCGGCGGTAAAAACATTAAAACGCATCGAAGCGAATTCACTTTTCTTCGGTGCGTTTTTACTTTTCGGGAAAAATAAACGATAACGATTATCGTTTATCACACGATTTTCGCCTTATAAACCTTGACAAAAACGATTCGGTGTGGTATCTTTTAAAGGTAAGATCGTGCCGATAAAATTTTACCGCGACGGCAGCGGAAAGAGGAATCTATGGAAATAAGCAAAAGCATAATATACGTCGGAGTAAACGACTTCGACGTCGATTTATTCGAAGGTCAGTATAAAGTCGGAAACGGCATGTCGTATAATTCGTACGTTATAAACGACGAGAAAATCGCCGTGCTCGACACGGTCGACGAGCGTTTCGGCGACCAATGGCTGGAAAACGTCGGAAAAGCGACAGGAGGAAAAGCCCCCGACTATCTCGTTATTCATCATATGGAACCCGATCACTCGGCGAATATAGACAAATTCATGCAAAAGTACCCGACCGCGCAAGTGGTTTCGAGCGGAAAAGCGTTCGTCATGATGAAAAACTTTTTCGGCAAGGACTACGCCGAGGGCGGAATAACCGTTAAAGAGGGCGACACGCTCGACCTCGGCGAACATAAACTGACTTTCGTCGCCGCGCCCATGGTGCATTGGCCCGAAGTCATGGTTTCGTACGAGCAAAGCGAGAAAACGTTGTTCTCCGCCGACGCGTTCGGTGCGTTCGGAGCCTTGAACGGCACGGCGGAAACGGACGAGTACAGGCGGTACTATATCGGAATAGTCGGAAAATACGGCGTTCAGGTGCAGGCTCTTCTCAAAAAAGCGGCGGCGCTCGATATAAAGCGAATCTGCCCGTTGCACGGCGAAGTGCTTACCGATAAAATCGGCGAAAAAGTTGCCCTGTACGATAAGTGGTCGCGCTACGAAGCGGAAGAAAAGGGCGTTACGATCGCGTTCAACTCCGTTTACGGTCACACGCGCAAAGCGGCGGAAAAACTGCGCGGTATGCTCGAAAAAAGCGGAGTAAAAACCGCGATATTCGACCTTGCGCGCGCCGATATGTCGCAGGCGGTGGCGTCGGCGTTCTGCTTCGACAAACTCGTGCTTGCCGCAACGACTTATAACGGCGGACTTTTCCCCTGCATGCAATCTTTCGTCGAGGCGCTTTCCGAGCGCAATTTCCGCAATCGCACGGTGGCGGTAATCGACAACGGCTCGTGGGCTCCGCAGTGCGAAAAACTGATTAAAAAGCATTTCGAAAATTCCGTCGGCGTCGTCTTTACCGAAAATAACGTTACCGTTCTCTCCGCTTTAAGCGAGGACGGAGAAAGCAGATTGCGGCTTCTCGCGGAAGAATTGAAGTAATCGAAAAACCGTTCGGCGACTTCGGAAAATATGGCGAAATCGGCGCGGACATCGGTCAAAAGAAAGAAAAATATGGAAAAAATAAGCGATAAATTTTATACGGGAGAGCGTTCGCTGTTCATGTCGGACGGACTCGAAATCGAAAACTGCGAGTTCGGCGAGGGTGAATCTCCGCTTAAAGAAAGCAAAAACATATCGGTAAAAAGCAGCGTTTTCGGCTGGAAATATCCTCTGTGGTACGGCGAAAACGTCGCGGTTCGGAATTGCGTTTTCAAGGAAATGTCGCGCGCCGGAGTGTGGTACACGAGCGATTCGACCTTTTCGGACTGCAAAATCGACGCTCCCAAACTGTTCAGAAGATGTGCTTCTCTTGTTATCGAAAACACGAATTTTTCCGACGCGAAAGAAACGCTGTGGGCTTGCTCCGGCGTTAAACTGAAAAACGTTTCGGCAGACGGCGGCGACTATTTTGCCATGAACAGCCGCGATCTCGACGTCGAAAACCTCACTCTTCACGGCAACTACTCGTTCGACGGAGCGAAAAACGTCGTCATCCGCTCGTCCGTGCTCTGCAGTAAAGACGCGTTCTGGAACAGCGAAAACGTCACCGTTTACGACAGCGTGATAGAGGGCGAATACCTCGGCTGGAACGCCAAAAACCTCACTCTTATAAACTGCACCGTGCGCTCGCATCAGGGTATGTGCTATGTCGAAAATCTCGTCATGAAGGACTGCAAAATCGAGAATACCGACCTTGCGTTCGAGTATTCGTCGGTCGACGTCACGGCTTCGGGAAAAGTCGACAGTATTAAAAATCCCTCGTCCGGGCGTATCTGCGTCGAGGAAGTCGGTGAAATAATTCTCGAAAAAGACAAAGTAAACACCGCCGCGACCGAGATATTCGTGGGCGGAAAACGAGTAAACTAACGCTCGTCGAACGCAAAAAACGGGAGAAATAATAATGAAATTTAATTTTGACGTTTCAGCCGACCGAAAAAACACGCAGTCCATGAAGTGGGACGTGAAAAAAGGAGAACTGCCGATGTCGCTCGCCGACACCGAGTTCGAAACCGCTCCGTGCCTCATTAAAGCCGTGTGCGACCGCGCGAAAAAAGGCGCGTTCGGCTACACGCTCGTCGGCGACGAGTGGTACGATTCGATAATCTCGTGGTGGAAAAGACGCCACGGTCTAAACGTAAAACGCGACGAACTCATTTTCTGCACGGGCGTCGTCCCGGCAATCTCCTGCCTTGTCAAAAGACTGACCAACCACGGCGACAGAGTGGTCGTGCTTTCTCCCGTGTACGACATTTTCTATCACTCGATCGAAAACGCCGGCAGAGTCACGCTCGAATGTCCGCTTGCGTACGACGGCAACGGCTATAATATAGACTTCGATGCGCTCGAGCAAAAGTTGTCCGAGCCGCTTGCGACGCTGATGATTCTGTGCAATCCGCACAACCCGACCGGTACGCTCTGGGACAAAGAACAACTCCGAAAAATCGGCGCGCTGTGCTTTAAGTACGGCGTTACCGTGATAAGCGACGAAATTCACTGCGATATTACCGATCCCGGCAAAAAATACACGCCTTTCGCGTCGGTCAGCGACGAGTGTGCGCAGATTTCGCTGACCTGCGTGTCGGCAAGCAAGGCGTTTTCGATAGCAGGTCTGCAATCCGCCGCGGTCATAGTCAAAAATCGAAGGCTCAAAAACATTGCCGAGCGCGGCTTGAACAGCGACGAAATCGCCGAGCCGAACTGCTTTGCCGCAATCGCCACCGCCGCCGCCTTCAACGAGGGCGAACAGTGGCTTGACGCCCTCAACGAGTACATCGCCGCAAACAAAAAATTCGCGCGCGAGTATATCGCCGAGAACATCGGCTGCGTTAAAACGTTCGAGCAGCCTGCAACGTACCTGTTGTGGCTGGATTGCAGCGATTTTTGCTCCGATTCGACCGAATTGTGCGAGTTTTTGCGTAAAACGACCGGGCTCGTCCTTTCGCCGGGCGATAAATACCGCGGCAACGGCAGGCTGTTCCTGCGCATGAACGTCGCCTGTCCTCGCGATAAACTGCTCGACGGACTTACTCGCCTGTCCCTCGGCGTAAAAGAATTTATCGGTCGCAAAGCGTAAAAAAGACCGTTTATCCGCCGCGTCGCCGCCCTTTTTATTGCTTGACATATTGAAAATACTTTGGTATACTGGGAATAAATCTATATCAAATAAAAAATCGATTGATATTATAAAAAAACACTAAAGGGAGGATGATAAAATGAAGCGTTTGTTTGCCATGTTGATATGTTTTACAATATTATGTTCATTTACGGGGTGTAGTTTAGACACTCAGAATAAGGTTATTGATGAAAATTTTTATTGCAAAGTTATAGATGAAAATAATATTGCGATAGGCGATTTAAAAACATATCCGAAATCGGGAGCAGTCTTTTTTCCTGAACATATTGGAAATTACACCGTGTCAAAAATTGGTTTTGCATCTGGTTTGGGTTTTGGGGGAAATGGATATTTTCACATGTCTGACCAAAATGGGACGGTTATAATGAGGTGTTATTTTCCTCGCACTATAAAAGAAATTAGTAGTGACTATATGAAATTTGCGGGGAATCTAAAAATATTTTATTGTGGTGAAGTGATTGATTTAATTGGTTTTGACGTTGAATTTAGGAATGTGGAGATATACGTACCTGCTGAAAAGTATGATTTATTCAAAAACGTATTATCAGAGAAATATTTTAGGGGGAGTTTGTTAAAGGCAAATGTTTCCTATAATTTGAATTACGACGAAAACAATTATTACTACATAGATTATTACGAAAACGACGAGAAAATTTTGTATATTCCCCCTGAGCCGCAAAGAGATGGTTATTCATTCGGCGGGTGGTTTAAGGAATCCGATTGTATCAATCGATGGGATTTTGGTACCGACACATTGCAAATTTCCGAAGAAACACAAGAAATACAATTATATGCGAAATGGATAGTCAAATAATGTGTAAAAATTTAAAGATAATGCCATTGATTCCGTGATTGTTCAGGAAAATAATGAAGCAAGTTGATAGCAAATCTTATCGTATGATAAATTTAGCCGCAAATTTGCAAGCGCGCTAAAGTATTTATAATAATAGACACATAAATAAAAAAGCACGGCAGGGCTGTCGTGCTTTTTGCTATGTTCCGAAATTTTACATACGGTGTGTTATAACGAGTACCGGCATTTGATGTCGATGGTGCCGTTCTTTTCTTCGAGTTCGAACAGTTGCAGGTGTTCGGTGCTGCCGTCGTACTTACCGTTAGGTCCGTGCAGGGGCATGACGCACTTGCCGTTTTTATCGTAGAAGATCATTGCGTGACCGCCGTCGGTATTGAAGTCGGGGGTCAGGTGGCGGCAGTAGAGCAGTTCTTTGCGCTGCGACCAGTTTCCGTCGATTTTGCCGTCGGAGTAAGCGACGCCGACGCAGTAGCCTTCTTTGCAACTATTGGACCAGATCATGCCGATTTTGCCGTCGGTCTGCGTAAAGACGTACGGTCCGTCGGTGACGCCGTTGGTAGCCCATTCGGGGTCGCGAGCGAGGAAGAGTTGAACGGGTTCGCTTATAAAATGAGTGAAGTCCTCGCTGAGTTTAGCCGCGCACATACCGCCGTTATGGTCGGGCATGGAAGTCCATTCGTGAACGAAAACCATCCAGGGCTGACCATTTTCGTCGACGTACAGCGTTCCGTCGATTGCGTCCCAGTCCTTGGGAGTAATGCAGCCGTCGGCGATGTCGGTGAACGGTCCGAGCGGATTGTCGGCACGGTAGACCGAGATAGTGCGGTGGTTGTATTTGCCGGAGAATACCGACGTGAAGATGTAGAAATGACCTTTATAGTAGTGACATTCGGGCGCCCAGAAAAGGTGTTTTATGCCGTGGAAATTTTCGGGAACGGCGAAAACGGTTTGCGGCTTAGTCCAGTTTTCGAGGTCGTCGCTCACCGCGCAACCGATGCCGTTATCGCCCATACCGCGGTAGAAGTAGTATTTTCCGCCGTAGAGAAGAATGTAGGGGTCGCGGCAGCCGTAGAAAACCGAAGTTTTCTGAGTGTCGATCTCGGTGGGGTAACTCTTCGGGTTGTTTTCCGCTTTGACCGGAATGTTCATGTTGGATACTTTCATCATAGTCCTTAAAAACCTCTTGTATGTTTTGCCTTTCGGCTTTACTTCATTATATCATACAGACCGCGCTATTGCAAGCCGATTGACGCAGAATTTTACGCTAAATTCTCGTAATCGTACCGCTTCCGTAGTAGGGGTTCTGCTCGTCGTCCGCTTTGAGCCAGTCGATGGGCTGCTCGCCGTTCGCGATAAGGAAATCGTTGGCTTTGCGGAAGTGACCGCAGCCGAAAAAGCCGCGGTAGGCGGATAAGGGACTGGGGTGCGCGCTCTCCAAAATCAGGTGCGGAGCGGATATATATTTTTTCTTTGCGATCGCGTTACTGCCCCACAAAAGGAACACCATGGGTTTAGCGCGTTTGTTGCACGCTTCGATGACCGCGTCGGTGAACTGCTGCCAGCCGTACGCGGAATGGCTCTGCGGCGACGCTTCGCGGACGGTGAGCACGGTGTTGAGCAGCAGCACGCCCTGCTTTGCCCAGCCGATGAGCGTTCCGCCGTTCGGACTTTCGCCGTACTCGTCCTTGATCTCTTTGAAAATGTTCTGGAGCGAGGGCGGAAGCGGCACTCCTTTGTTGACCGAAAACGCCATGCCGTTTGCCTGACCTGCGCCGTGGTAGGGGTCCTGACCGATGATGACTACTTTGATTTTGTCGTAGTCCACCGTTTTCATTGCGGCGAAAATTTCGTCCTTCGGCGGATAGACCGTTGTAGTCGCGTATTCGGCGTTGACCTTTTCCATCAGCGCCTTGAAGTAAGGTGCGTTGAATTGCCCGGACAGAATTTCGTCCCAGCCGTTTCCCGTGTAGTTCATGCTTTGTTCTCCGTTTTGTTTTCGCTTATTATTTTACCACAAATCGCGCGTTATGTAAAGTTTTTTAAGGTCTTACTTTTTTGAAAAAGTACGGCTTTGAAAAAAGCAGGAGAGGTGATTTGCTTGACAAAACGAGATGATGGGCGGTATAATATTTACGATAATTACCCTGATTTAGCGTTTCGGGAAAGGAGAATACGACATGAAAAAATCGGCAAAAATCGCTCTGATTACGGCGTTATGCGTGCTGGCGTTTACGTCGCTTTTTGCGCTCTCGGCGTGTGAGTGCAAGCACGAGTGGAGCGAATGGACAATATCGAAAGAAGCGACTTGCGAAACCGAGGGAGAAAAAACTCGCTCGTGCAATAAGTGCGGAGAGGTCGAAAAAGAAGTTCTGCCGGCTCTCGGACACGAAGAAGTAACCGACGATGCGGTCGAGGCAACCTGCACAACCGTTGGAAAAACCGCAGGAACGCATTGTTCTCGTTGCGGCGAAACCATTGTCGCGCAAGAAGAAATTCCGGCACTCGGGCATGAAGAAGTCGTCGACGTGGCTGCAGTGGAAGCCACTTGCACGACTGCCGGTAAAACCGCAAAAACGCACTGTTCTCGTTGCGGAGAAATACTCTCCGAGCAGGAAGACGTACCTGCGCTCGGACATGACGAAGTTATCGACGCCGAAGAGGTCGAAGCGACTTGTACGGAACCGGGTAAAACCGAGGGCAAACACTGCGCTCGTTGCGGCGAAATACTCTCCGTGCAAGAAGAAATTCCGGCGCTCGGTCATGACGAAGTAATCGATAGAGAGGTGAAAGCGACTTGCACGGAACCGGGTAAAACCGAAGGCAAACATTGCAGACGTTGCAGAGAAATTCTCGTAGAGCAGGAAGAAATCCCTGCGCTCGGACACCAAAGAAAAAACGGAAAATGCATGTACTGCGGTAAAGATATGTACACGAAAGGGCTGGAATATGAAAAAAGTAATCTGGCGGAAAGTGCTCTTGCCGTATCGGGCATCGGTACCGCAACGGATACGGATATTATAATCCCCGCTGTTTACAACGGCAGAAGAGTTGTCGAAATTGACCTCAAATGTTTTATGGGCAACACGAATATTACTTCGGTGGACATTCCCGACAGCGTGACGTATATAGGTTATCGCGCGTTCCGCAACTGCAGCAATCTCGAGAAAATAATCATCCCGGATAGCGTAACGAGTGTGGGAGAGGAAGCGTTCGACGGCTGCGACAAACTGAGAGAGTATGAAAACGGAATATACTATGTCGAAGGCTGGGCTGTCGGCGCAGACAAGGATATAGTAACGGCTGCGATAAGAGAAGGAACGCGCGGTATCGGCAATTATGCGTTTTCCGAACACGAAAACCTTACGACGGTAATCATCCCGGACAGCGTGAAGATTATGGGAGCGTATGCTTTCAAAAAATGCGTCGCGCTGAAGGATATAACCATAGGAAACGGCGTAACGAGTATAAGAAACAGTGCGTTTATGCTCTGCAGCAACTTGACGAGCATAAATGTTCCCGATAGCGTAACGAGTATAGAGCAGTATGCGTTCTCTTCCTGCAGCAATCTGACAAGCGTAACCATAGGAAGCGGCGTAACGAGCGTAGAAAAAAATGCGTTTTATAAATGCGACAAACTAATGCAGTATGAAAACGGAATATTCTACGTTGACGGCTGGGTTGTCGGCGCAGACAAGGATATAGTAACGGCTGCGATAAGAGAAGGAACGCGCGGTATCGGCGATTATGTGTTCCAGGAGCGCAGCAATCTCACAAGCGTAGTCATTCCGGAAAACGTAAAGACTATAGGCACTTACGCATTTTATGAGTGCGGCAATCTCGCAAGCGTAACCGTTCCTAAAAGCGTGAAGAGCGTGGGTGACGATGCGTTCTATGGTTGTAAAAGCCTTCGGGAAGTTAATTATACCGGAACGATAGAAGATTGGAGTCAGATAAAAATCGGCAAACGCAATGATTATTTGTCAAAAGCAAAGAGAAATTATATTTAATAAATAGTTTTTTGATGATCTTAATAACGTAACGACAAAAAAGAGCGGCGAGGGTTCGTCGTTCTTTTTTTGTGTAGTTAAGTGAGAGAAAATAACCCTCTCCGTCGCGATAAATCGCGCCACCTCTCCCGAAGGGCGAGGCTTTAAAGTGTGGTCGATTATTTTGACGGGGTGATTTATCGGACTGTTCACAAAGTAAAAATGCAGGGGGATTTTATTGAAAGAGACGGGTGGTTTCTTTCGAAAAAAGCGAGGGCGAAAAAATTTGCGCGTGTTTGTCCGCAAGTGCTAATATTGACACGCAGTTGTCAGCGAAAAAGCGATATTATAGGCGTGTAATCAGGTTATCGCACAGCCCCGCGGTGCCGGTTAAATCTAATTATGCGAGGTATAAAAGGCAATATGGACGAAATGATTTTTGCGCTCTTGCGGCTGACGGAAAATGCCGAACGACGGCTTACAAAGTTGGACGCAAGGCTGGAGCGAACCGCCGAATACGCGTTCGGCGACACATGGAGTCAGATAGACAGTATGCTGGACATCATCGAAGAAAAGCGTCGGTTGCAGTCGGCGCTCGAACTAAGGGAGAAACTTGTAAAAGGACTTACCGAAGAAGAATACGTTTTGCTGAATGCGAGGGCGCACGGAGCGGTGCCGCGGCTAAAGGGAAACGGGCGGGGTTATTCGGACAGGTCGCTCAGGAGAAAGACGCTCGAAGCGGTTAAAACGGCGGAAAACATTTTGTTTTTGCTGGGCGTCGATTGCGTAGTTTTGGGGAAACGGTACGGAAAGATTTTCGAAGGCGATGCGGCGTGAGAAGAGTGGAGTGTGGAGAGTGAGGAGTGGGGATGCGATTTTGGTGAGCGGGTTTTAAATGACCCTCTCCGTCGGCTGACGCCGCCACCTCTCCCGGAGTGAGAGGCTTTAAAGAGGACGATTGATTTGCGGTTATGTTTTACATAAGCCGATATAAAACTCAAACGATTTTGATCCCACCGTCTTCTCGCTGACGCTCGAATCCACCTCCCTTGCAAAGCAAAGGAGGCTTTAAAGAGGTTGAGAGAGTAAGGACAAAACGATATTATCCTTATATTGTAGTGACAGGCGTCCCGACTGTCCGAAATAAATAAAAGCCCTCTCCGTCGCGGTAAACCGCGCCACCTCTCCCGGAGTGAGAGGCTTTAAAGAGGGTAATTGATTTGCGGTTATGTTTTACATAAGCCGATATAAAACTCAAACGATTTTGATCCCACCGTCTTCTCGCTGACGC
>CAKQDN010000025.1 GCA_934229275.1 uncultured Clostridia bacterium
AGGCACGCTCGGAATCCTGTACATCAACGACGGCGAATAATCGGCAAATAGTTTTGCTTTAATCGTAAACCGAAAAATCGGCGCTCCCGAAAACGCTTGCGCCGGTTTTATTTTTCGCCCGACCGAGATGCGTACGAAGGAACGGAAAAAACTGTAAAAAGCCGCTTTTAAAAGGCAAAAAAGAGCGAAACGCAGCCATTCCGCTTGACAAATGTGGATAACTTTTTTATAATAGAAAGGTGACTGATTCCGATAAAACAGAGAGCGCGGTTTTATCCGCGATCGAAAGATTTTGCCCCGAAGGATCCGTCCTTGCGGTGGGGCTGAGCGGCGGAGAGGATTCGATGTGCCTTATCTCCGTTCTTTTGCGCGTTTACGACAAAAATCTTATAAAAGCCGTACACGTTCAGCACGGAATACGCGGCGAAAGTTCGCTTTCCGACGCCGAATTCGTCGGGAATTTCTGCCGTCAAAACGGAATAGAACTTTATAGGTTCGACGCCGACGTTCCCTCGCTTGCCGAAAAGAGCGGTTTAAGCGTCGAAAGCGCGGCAAGAGAGTACCGTAAAAGCGTTTATAAGCGCATACTCGACGAGAAAAAAGCCGATTTCGTTCTCCTCGCGCATCACCTTCTCGATCAGGCGGAAAGCGTGTACATGCACGTTTTCAGAGGCTCGGGAACAAACGGTCTGCGCGGCATGAACGAGTGCGACGGCAGAATAATCCGTCCGCTTTTGTCGGTCGGAAAAGCCGAGATTTCAAGTTACGTCATTAGTCATAATATCGCTTTTTGCGTGGACGAAACCAACGCGGACACCGCTTATAACCGTAATTTCATAAGGAAAAAGGTTATTCCGCTTATAAACGAGCGGTACGACGCGGTCGGAGCGGCGCAAAAACTGTCGGCTCTTTCCCGAATCGACGACGATTTCATTTCGTCTATGATAGACGACGGTCGCTTTACGACTAAAGAGAGCGGTTGCTCGTTCCCCGTCGATTGCCTTAATCTTCACTACGCGCTCTCGTCGAGATACGTTATGTGCGCCATGAAAAAGGCAGGACTTACTGCAGACGTCGAAAAAAAACACGTCGACGCCGTTATAGGGCTTAAAGATAAGCAAAACGGCAAAAAAATCGCGCTTCCGTGCGGCTACGAAGCGGCAAGAGAATACGACGTCGTAACCGTTTACAAAACGGAAAAAACCGCAGCCGACTGCATCCCGTACGCCGAGGGAATAACCGCGTTCGGACAAGGCTACGTTTCCGTTCTGCCTGCCGAAAAAGAATTCGGGCGAGGAATAACCGTGTTCGACGGCGATAAAGTGCCTTCTACTGCCGTAATCCGCACGAGAAGAGAGGGCGACGTGTTCGAGCCTTACGGCGGCGGAACAAAAAAACTTAAAGAATACCTGATCGATCGGAAAATTCCCTCGCGTATCCGCGACGACCTCGCGCTTATCGCGGACGGAAAAAATGTGCTAGTCATCGCAGACCTGCAAATATCCGATCGTGTAAAAATAACCGAAAAAACGCAAAACGTAATCAAAATCACATACGAGAAGGAGTAAAATAATGCAACTTAAGACAAACGTGCTTTATTCGCGCGAAACACTGGAAAAAAGAATTGCCGAACTCGGAAAAGAAATAAAGCAGTCCTATCCCGCCGACGACAAGCCCATCATATGCCTTTGCGTGCTTCGCGGAGCGGTAATGTTCTACGCGGATTTAATGAAGGCGATCGACGACGAAAGAGTGGTGTTCGACTTTATCACGCTTTCCAGTTACGACTACACGACTACTACCGGAAAAGTAAAACTCGTGCAGGATCTTCGCTGCGACGTTAAAGACGCGCATGTGCTTATCGTCGAGGATATAATCGACTCGGGCTACACGCTTCAGTACCTTAAAAAATACTTTGCCGGAAAAGACGCAGCCGACGTCAAAGTCGCTACCCTTCTCGATAAACCCATGGCAAGAAAAGTGGATATAACGCCCGATTTCACCGCGTTCACGCTCGCCCGTCCGGCATTTATTATAGGCTACGGACTGGACCTCGATCAGAAATACCGCAATATCGACTGTATTCTGGAAGTAGTGGAGTAATGAACCTCGATCGGTTGGTTCACGAAAACGAACGCCTCGACGATCTGCAGGTCAACGGCTTGAAAATCATTCAGCGCCCCGACGTGTTCCGCTTCGGTTGCGACGCCGTCGAACTTGCCGATTTCGTGACCGGAACTCAAAGCGACTATGCCTGCGATCTCGGAAGCGGCAGCGGAATAATCGCCATATTGCTTGCCGGAAAAAAAGGAATAAAAACCACGGCGGTCGAAATTCAGCCGGTAATGGCGGAAATGTCGTGTCGCAGCGTTCTGTATAACTCGCTCGGCGACAAAATCGAAGTGGTAAACGCACCCATGCAGACTTTTCCAACGCCCGACCGCATCGGGAAATACTCGATAGTCGTGTGCAATCCGCCCTATCGCAAAGCAGGCAGCGGAGAAAAGCAGAAAACCGACTCGGTTGCGCTTGCACGCCACGAAATAGCGGTAACGTTCGAAGAAGTCGCCGTCGTCGCGTCGAAACTGTTGAAGCAGGGCGGCGCGTTCTACACGGTCAATCAGACCGAGCGGCTTGCGGAAGTTATGTGTTTGTGTCGCAGTCATCGGCTCGAACCCAAAATATTGCAGATTTTAACGCCGTCACAGGGTAAAAAACCGCACTTGTTTTTGCTTAAATGCGTAATGGACGGCAAATCGGGCTTATCGGTGCTGCCCGAAAGAGTAGTCCGCACCGAAGTTTAACGGGAGGTAACTTTGGGTATGTTATATATAGTCGCGACGCCGATAGGAAACGCCGACGAAATAACGTTCCGCGCGGTGGAAACGCTCAAAACCGCCGACGTGATTCTTTGCGAAGACACGCGGCACAGCAGACCGCTTTTGTCGCGCTACGGCGTGGAAAAACCGCTTATAAGTTACCAGAAATTCAACGAGCGGTCGCGCTGCGGCGAAATACTCGATAGGCTCTTTAAGGGCGAAAACGTCGCCGTTATATCCGACGCCGGCATGCCCACCGTTTCCGACCCCGGTCACGTCCTTATCGACGAAGTAATAGAGAGGGGGCTTGACTACACGGTAGTAAGCGGACCTTGCGCCGCTATAAACGCGCTCGTTCTCAGCGGACTGTCCACCGAAAAATTTCTGTTCATCGGCTTTCTGCCGGAGAAAAAAGCCGACCGCGACAGAGTTATGGACAAATACCGCGACGTGGACGCGACGCTAATATTTTATCTGCCGCTGTCCGATGCCGACGAAATCTTAAAATATCTTTACGGCGCGCTCGGCGACAGAAAATGCTCTCTCGCACGCGAAATGACCAAAAAATTCGAACAGGTCGTTCGCGGAACGCTCGGCAATCTGCCCGAATTTACGCATAAAGGCGAATTCGTGCTGGTGGTAGAGGGCGAAAAAGAGCAGAACAAGGAACTCAATTCGCTGTCGGTTGCCGAACATATCGACTTTTACTTGAAAGGCGGCGTCGACAAAAAGGAAGCAATAAAAAAAGTCGCGCGCGATCGCGGCGTGGCAAAATCGGAAATTTACGCCGAAACGATCGGCAAAAAGTGAGGTGCGTATGGAAACCGCTAAAAAATTATGGAGAGATGCGTTGGCAGTGCTCGAAACCGAGGCAACGGCGTTGTATTTTGACGTGTGGTTGCGCCCTCTCGAAGCCGTAGACATAGAAGGCGACAAACTCATACTGATTGCGCCTACGACTCAGAACGTCAACGCAATCAACAGTATGTTGCGCCCTCTCGTGTGCGAAGTGCTGCACAGACTCAATCCGCTTATAACCGACATCGAAATGCGCGTTCCGAAAAGAGAAGGAAGCGAACAAACCGTTCTCATAGAGCCTGAACCAGAAGCAGAACCGCAAACCAAAATCAGTATGAGTTTCGACAGTTGCTTTATAAATCCGCGCTACACGTTCGAAAATTTCGTCGTCGGCAAATGCAATCAACTGGTCGTCGCAGCCGCAAAAGCGGTCGTGATGACGCCCGGGACGCTTTATAATCCGCTGTTCATTTACGGCGGAGTGGGACTGGGTAAAACGCACATAATGCACGCGATCGGCAACGCGATAAGGAAAAACGACTCGTCGCTTAAAGTCGTGTACATATCCAGCGAAAAATTCGTAAACGAGTTCATCGACGCGATAAGAGTGAGCGGAGGCGCCGCCGAATTCCGCGAAAAATATCGCAGCGCCGACGTTCTGATGATCGACGATATTCAGTTTATTTCCAAAAAAGTGGGAACGCAGGAAGAACTTTTCCACACGTTCAACGACCTTTGTCAGGCGAACAAGCAACTCATTTTCGCTTCCGACCGCGCGCCCAAGGAAATTCCCGATATAGAGGACAGACTTCGTTCCCGTTTCGAATGGGGTCTTATCGCAGATATTCAGCCGCCGGATCTCGAAACCCGTATCGCCATACTTCAAAAAAAGGCGCAGGCGGAAAAGCAGAACGTTCCGCCCGAAGTGCTTAACTTCATGGCGGCTCGCATCGACAACAACATCCGCGAAATGGAGAGCATGCTCAATAAAGTTATCCTGCTCGCCAAACTGTACGACAAGCCCATTACGCTCGAACTCGCTCAGGAAACGTTTAAAGACTACAATCAGCCCAGCGAGGAAATCGTGGGCGCGGACGACATAATCGACAACACCTGCCGCTATTTCGGAATAAGCAGAGAGGACCTTCTCGGCAAAAAACGCGACAAAAAAATAGTCGAACCACGCCAGATATGCATCTATCTCATATCCGAAATGCTTCCTCTGCCGCTCACTTCCATCGGCGGAATCATGGGCGGACGCGATCACACGACCATCATGCACGCGAAAAACAAAATCGCGCTCGCGGTCGGCAAGGAAGAACGCTACCGCATCGCCGTTCACGACATCCGCGACATGGTGTACAAAAAGTAAGAATGGTCTTGCTTTCAATAAAACCGGAATAAAATTAAAAGCCGTACGGTAAGACTCTCCGCGCGGTTTTTTTAACGCAAAATGCGCGATTTATAGGACTAATAGCCTTGTTTTTTGCTTTTCAAAATCTCGCCGATTGCATTAGCGAAAGCGTCGACTTCGTCCTCCGTGTTCGAAAACGACAGCGACGCGCGCACGATTCCGCGCTGTTCGGTGCCGAATGCCTTATGAATAAGCGGAGCGCAGTGCAAACCGCTTCGCACGCAAATCGTATACTTTTCCGACAGAATTTCCGCAACGTCGTCCGACTGCATGCCCGCGAGGTTAAACGCAACGATGCCCGACGGCGAATAATCGCGCGAATACAGCCGTACTCCGGGCAGATTTTTAAGCGATTCGGTCAGTCGCGCGGTAAGGGAGGAAAGTTTTTTGCGTCTTACAGCGAAGTCGCGGTTGCAAATATCGGCGGCTCGCGCCATTGCCGCGATTCCCGGAAGATTGAGAGTGCCGGCTTCAAGCCCCTCGGGATAATCGGGCGGCTGAATAAGGCTGAGCGATCGTGTTCCCGTTCCGCCGAAAATAATCGGCGTGAGCGACGCCCTCTCGCTTAAAATAAGAGCGCCCGAGCCGGGTAAGCCGTGCAGCCCCTTATGCGAAGGAGCGGCGAGCATGTCGATCGCGCACTCTTTGGCGTTAAGCGGAATATGCCCTGCGCTCTGAGCGGCGTCAACGAGGAAAAGTATGCCCTTTTTTCGGCAGATTTCGCCCGTTTCCGCAATCGGATTGACCGCTCCCGTAACGTTCGATACATGCGTCATCGCAACCATTGCCGTGGTCGGACGAACGGCGGAAAGCACGTCGGACGCGCTTATATTGCCGTTTTCGTTCGGCGGAATAACGGTAAGCGATATTATGCCGCGCCTTTTAAGTTCGAACAGAGGGCGCAGGACGGCGTTGTGTTCGAGCGCGGTGGTAATCACATGCTTGCCGATAAGATTGCTCCCCATAACCGCAAGATTGACGGAATGAGTGCAGCCGCTCGTGAAAATAACGCGCGAAGGGTCGTCGCAGCCGAAAAAAGATGCGAGCGTTTTTCTTGCGCGGTACACGAGCGCCGAACCTTTAAGCGCCATGAAATGCGCAGATCTTCCGGGATTGACCGAAAGAAAGCGCACGGTATTCAATGCGGCTTCTATAACCTCGGGCGGCTTAAAAAACGAGGTCGCCGCGTTATCGAAATAAATCAATGTTACACACCTTCCGTAGTAGTTCAGTATTATATAATATGTATACGTTTTAACACGCGACATAATAACGATGCACGGAGGAAAAAATTATGGAAGTCTATTACGTTTTCGCCTTTTCCGAACGGACCGAAAGCATGAAGTTTTTCGAAAAACTGCGCAGGCGAGGAGTGTATTCGTCGCTCGTCAACACTCCGGGCGTAATATCGCTCGGGTGCGGACTGTCCGTGCGGCTTAACCGAAGCAATTTTTCCGCGGCATGCGCGCTTTTCACCCCGTCGGAATATCGCACGTTTCTCGGCGCGTACGAAATCACGAGAGACGGCGGCAGAAGCAGCGCGAGAAGAGTGCTGTACTGACGCTAAAACCCGGGCGCGAACGCCGCTATTGCTCCGAAAAACCCGAAAAACGCTTTACCTTTTGCCGCAAATATGATAGAATATATGCGGCGAGGTGTATATGCGCGACATTGAATCACTTTTGAATAAATTGGACGAGTGCTATCCCGACGCGCACTGCGAACTCGAATTCGGATCAACGTGGCAACTGTTGGTTTCGGTAATTCTGTCCGCGCAGTGTACGGACAAGCGCGTAAACCAAATAACGCCACAACTTTTCGCCGAAGCAAGCACTCCGCAGGACTTTATCGATATTCCGCTCGAAAGACTGGAACAACTAATCTACAGTTGCGGATTTTATCACAATAAGGCAAAAAACATAAAACTCGCCGCGCGCGACGTCGTGGAAAAATTCGGCGGCGTCGTTCCCGGGACCATAGACGAACTCATAACGCTGTCGGGCGTCGGAAGAAAGACCGCGAACGTGGTTTTCGCGGTGGGATTCGGCGGACAGGCTATGCCGGTGGACACTCATGTGTTCCGGCTCGCGCACAGACTGGGACTCAGTGACGGCAAAACGCCTGAAGCGGTCGAAAAGGACCTTCGCGCCGTGTTTTCCGAAAAGGACTACACGAGAGCGCATCACCTGCTCATTTTCCACGGCAGATACACCTGTAAGTCGCGCAGCCCCGAGTGCGACAAATGTGCGGTAAAAGAATTCTGCACGCATCCCGAGTTTCATCGCTCGTAAAATAATAACGGAACGGCAAAACGAACAAACTAATAAGTGCTTAAAGCGCACCGAAAAAGGAAACCGAAAAAGGAATATGTACAAAATTTTAGGCAAAAAAACGTTGGCGCCACGCGTAAACGAATATGTTATTTCCGCCCCCGACGTCGCTACACACGCGCATCCCGGGCAATTTATAATTCTTCGCGTGGACGAAGAGGGCGAGCGCATACCCTTCACTATCTGCGACTTCGATAAAGAGGCAGGAACGGTGACTATTCTCGTTCAGGAGGTCGGCTATTCGACGGCAAAACTCGCAGCCGTACCCGAAGGCGGCAGTATCTGCGATTTCGTCGGACCGCTCGGAATCCCGACCGACCTCGGTGCATACGAAAGAATCGCGCTCGTAGGAGGCGGAATAGGCAGCGCGGTCATATTTCCGCAGGCAAAAAAACTGCACGCGGAAGGAAAGAGTTGCGACGTCGTTCTGGGCGCCCGTACGAGCGAACTTATCATGTACGAAACACGGTTCCGCGAAAACTGCGACAATCTTTTTATCGCCACCGACGATGGAAGCGCCGGAATTAAAGGACTGGTCACCGACGCACTGAAGCCCGGCTTGGACGAGAAAAAATACGACTGCGTAATGGCGGTCGGACCGCTTCGCATGATGAAGGCGGTGTGCGATCTCACGGCAAAATATAACGTAAAAACGGTCGTCAGCATGAATCCTCTGATGGTGGACGGCACGGGAATGTGCGGCTGCTGCCGTGTTACCGTGGGCGGCGTAGTTAAGTACGCCTGCGTGGACGGACCGGAATTCGACGGTCACGAAGTGGACTGGGACAACGCGATTTTGCGCCTTAACGCCTATAAAGAGCAGGAAAAAGAACATTATTGTAAAATGACGGGAGAGTTGCGGAAATGACGGATCAGGCAAGACATAATCTTCCGGAGCGCGATCCGAAAGAAAGAAGGGCGGATTTTAAAGAAGTCACGCTCGGGTTCGACCTCAAAACGGTCGTAGCCGAAGCCGAACGCTGCCTCGGTTGCAAGAACGCGCCTTGCATGCAGGGTTGTCCCGTTTCCGTGCATATCCCCGAGATGATGGCGGCGGTCAAAAAAGGCGACTTTGCGGCGGCTGCCGGAATAGTTAAAAGCACCAACTTTCTGCCGTCCGTGTGCGGCAGAGTATGTCCGCAAGAAGTACAGTGCGAAAGCAAGTGCGTCCGCGGAATTAAAGGCAGTGCGGTAGCGATTGGCGCGGTCGAGCGTTTCGTGGGCGATTATGCGCTCGGAAGCGAAGAAAAAACGCCGAGTCTGCCCGAAACAGGCAAAAAAGCGGCTGTCGTCGGCAGCGGTCCGAGCGGACTGACGTGCGCGGCAACGCTTTTAAAAGCAGGAATAGCGGTCGATATATACGAATCGCTGCATAAAGCAGGCGGCGTGCTGGAATACGGCATACCCGAATTCCGTCTGCCGAAATCGCTCGTAAAAAAAGAAATCGACAGCGTTATCGCGCTCGGAGCAAACGTTTACACCGACAAAGTGGTCGGCAAAACCGTAACGATCGACGAACTCGAACAAAAGTACGACGCCGTGTTCATAGGCAGCGGAGCCGGACTTCCGATGTTCATGAACGTGCCGGGCGAAAGTCTTAACGGCGTGCTGTCCGCCAACGAATATTTAACGCGAATCAACCTTATGGGCGCGTATAAACCCGATTGCGCGACGCCTGTCATGAGAGGCAAAAACGTCGTGGTCGTGGGTGCGGGTAACGTCGCCATGGACGCCGCCAGATGCGCCGTTCGTATGGGCGCGGAAAGCGTAACCGTCGTGTACAGAAGAAGTCGCGACGAAATGCCTGCGCGAAAAGAAGAAGTGCGCCACGCCGAAGAAGAGGGCGTAATTTTCGAATTTTTGTCCAATCCCGTTCGCTTTATCGGCGACGAAAAGGGTAATCTCGTCGGAGCCGAGTGCATAAAAATGCGGCTGGGCGAGCCGGATTCGAGCGGCAGACGTCGTCCCGAACCGATAGAGGGAAGCAAATACGAAATAAGAGCCGACATGGCGATAATCGCGCTCGGAACTTCGCCCAATCCGCTGTTGTCACGATCATGTCCGGAACTGAAAACGGGCAGACGCGGCACGCTCGAAACGGACGACAACCTTAAAACGAGCCTTGAAAACGTGTACGCCGGCGGTGACGCCGTCACGGGTGCTGCAACGGTAATTCTCGCCATGGGCGCGGGCAAAAAGGCTGCCGAAAGCATAATACGCAAACTAGCCGGAGAAGAAAAATGTTTATAGATCACGCAAAAATTTTCATAAAAGCAGGCGACGGCGGCAACGGATGTACCTCGTTCTATACCGAAAAATACATCGCTAACGGCGGACCCGACGGCGGCGACGGCGGAAAAGGCGGCGACGTCGTTTTCGAAGTCGATCCCAATATGAGTTCGCTTGCCGATTTCCGCTTCGCAAAACTCTATAAAGCGGAGGACGGCGGCAACGGCTCGGGCAAATTCTGCCACGGTAAGTGCGCGCCCGACCTTATAATCAAAGTGCCGCGCGGAACGGTCATTCGCGATGAGGAAACGGGCGGAATCATTGCCGACATGTTCGACGAGAACGCTCACGTCGTCGCGCTTAAAGGCGGAATAGGAGGTAAGGGCAACGCAAGATTCAAGTCGTCGCGTCGTCAGGCTCCGGCATTTTCGCAAAGCGGCAAAAAAACCGAGAAAAAGAGCGTTCTGCTCGAACTCAAAACCATTGCGGACGTCGGACTCGTGGGCTACCCGAACGTCGGTAAAAGTACGCTTTTGTCCGTGATTTCGTCCGCTCGTCCCAAAATAGCAAACTATCACTTCACGACGCTTTCGCCCAACCTCGGCGTGGTGTCCTACTACGACCATAATTTCGTGGTTGCCGACATCCCCGGGCTTATCGACGGAGCAAGCGAAGGAGCCGGGCTCGGTCACGACTTTCTGCGCCATATCGAGCGCACCCGCCTTATCGTTCACGTCGTCGATATAAGCGGCAGCGAAGGACGCGACCCTGCCGACGACTACTTCAAGATAAATTCCGAACTTAAAGGCTACTCGGAAAAATTGGGCGAACTTCCGCAGATAGTCGCGCTCAGCAAAGCCGACATGGCGACGGAAGAGCAAATCGCCGATTTCGAAAAGAAAACGGGAGTAAAAGGTATTCCGATCTGCTCGATAATAGGCGAAAACGTGGATTTGCTCATTAAAACGATATACGAAAAACTTTGCACGCTGCCGCCCGTAAGTCCCATGGAATTCGAGCCGTTCGAGTACGAGGACAAGTCCACGCGTGATTTTTACATCATGCGCGACGACGACGGCGCATTCGAAATCTGCGGCGGACTTATGGACGAACTCGCACGCAACGTCGTTATCGACAACTACGACAGTTTCAAATACTTCCAGAAACAACTCAAAGATCGCGGCGTAATCAAGGCACTGCGTAAAGCAGGCGCAAAGGACGGCGACCTTATCCGCATCATGGATATCGAATTCGACTACGTTGAATAACTCTCATGAAAAAGCGACCGCGCTGTACGGCGGCAGTTTCAATCCCCCGACGCTCGCGCATTTAAGCGTTATCGAAGGGCTTAGTAAACGTTTCGGCAAAACAATCGTGATGCCGACGAAAATCTCGCCTTTCAAGATAGGAGCGGATAAAATCTGCGACGCCGACCGACTGAATCTATTGAAGCAGTGCTGCGGCGGGATGAAAAACGTCGAGGTTTCCGACCTCGAAATAAAGCGCGACGGAGTGAGTTACACGTTTTTGACGGTCGAAGAACTGAAAAAAACGTACGAAAATCTGTTCCTCGTCATGGGAACGGACAACATCGAAGGGCTTCACGGATGGAAAAACGCGGACGAAATAATGCGCTCGTGCATCGTGTACTTCGTTCCGCGCCCCGGCTTCCCGTTTACCGATAAAGACGAAAAAGAACTTCTTTCCCTCGGTTGCCGCTACGAAATCGCCGATTTTACCGGCTGCGACGGCTCGTCCACGCTGGTTTCGGTCGCAAACGCGTTCGGTAAACTCGATAGCGTCGTGCCGAAAGAGACCACGGAGTATATAAAAAGCAATCGTCTGTTCGAGCAGTACTTTTTCGTTCGCGACCTGTTCGATAAATACGGCGTCAAGCAGTCGCGGCGAGATCACACTTACGGAGTGGTAAAAGCGGCGATAACGCTTGCCTCGATTTACGGCGCCGACGTGAAAAAAGCGATTTTGGCATCTCTGTTGCACGACTGCGGCAAATACGTCACGGTGTCCGACCTCGAAAAAAAAGGTTTTCCGTTCGACGACGAGGCGAAAAACGCCTGCGCTCCCGTCGAGCACTGCTATACGAGCGAAGCGATTGCGCGCTACGACCTTAAAATAACCGACGAGGAAGTGCTGCGAGCAATCCGCCTGCACACCACGGGCGATAAAAATATGACCACGCTCGAAAAAATCGTGTTCTGCGCCGACTACGTCGAAGAGGGCAGAACCACTCCCGGCGTCGAACCGATACGGCAAAAAATCGTATGCGATCTCGACGGAGCGATGCTCGATATATTAAACGCAACGATAAAATATCTTAATAGCAAACACGCCGATATCGATAAGCGCACGCTCGCTTGTCGCGATTGGATGGAAAAAACGATACGAAAAGGAGAATAAAAAGTGTTAATAACAACCGAATGGCTTGACGAACTCGACTTAAACGATACCGACGTTCTGGCAACTGCCGCAGCGCGCCTTTTAGACTCAAAAAAAGGCAAGGACGTGACGATAGTGGACGTGCGCGGTAAAACAGTTGTCGCCGACTACTTCGTCATCGCGAGCGCGACATCGACCACCGCGGTCCGCGCGCTCACCGACTATGTATGCGAAGAACTGGAAAAACGCGGTGTGAAAATCACTCATCGCGACATCGACCCCAAGTGGGCGGCGGTGGATATCGGAGGAGTGATATTGCACGTTTTCTACGACGAACTGCGCGAATTCTATTCTATCGAAAGACTTTGGTCGGACGGCGGCAACGTAAAAGTGTTTAAGGACGCCGACTGATGGAAATCGGAATAAACGCGTGGCTTCAACGCTTTTCAGTCCCCTTTCTGGATTGGATAGCAATTGCGATAACCTACCTCGGTGACGAAATATTTTTCATTGCGATCGCGGTCGTGCTTTTTTGGTGCGTGGACAAAAAATTCGGCTTCCGCGTCATGAACGTCTACCTTATAAGCGCGGCTTCCATGGCAGGAATGAAGCAGATTTTCCGCCGTCCCCGTCCGTTCGAAACCGGTGAAGTGCGGTCGATAGGCGCAAAAAGCAGCGGATATTCTTTCCCGAGCGGTCACTCGCACTCCGTCGCGAGCATGACCACGCAAGCCGCCATTAAATTCCGTAAAGCGGTGACTATAATCGTCGGAGCGATAATAACCGCTCTCGTCATGTTGTCGCGCGTGTACCTCGGGCAGCACTATGTAAGCGACGTGCTGGCAGGCTGCTCGCTCGGAATAATCCTCGGCATAACGCTCACTTTTCTGTACGGATTTATCGAAAAATACGACCGAAAGTTCTGCTTCGTCGTCGCGCCGCTTTGCCTTATCGCCGCGATTATTCTTGCCGTTATGAACGTGGAAAGCGGTCAGGTGTACGACGTTCTGGGCGGATACGGCGCGCTTACGCTTGCATATACGCTCGAGAACAAATTCGTCGGATTAAATGTCGGATGTTCGTGGAAAAAGCAGACGGTTAAAGTGGTACTGGGGCTTATAATCACGCTTGCGGCAAAGGAAGAACTTAAATACCTGTTTATCGCGCTTAACTTTACTCATCCGCTCTTGTACTCGTTTTTGCGTTACGCGCTTGTGGCTTTTACGGCTCTGTTCGTCGTTCCGCTCGTTTTCAAATCGTTGGGACTGAACGGCAAAGACGAAAACATGCGATTGATGCAGAAACAACCGCTTGCAAAATAATATTTTACGGGAAAACGATGAAATAAAACTTCGAGGACTACGATGAAAGTACTTACGAAAAAAAGAAAAATAACCAAATATATATCGATGATCGCCGTGTTCGTCGCGCTCGGATATGCGCTCAGTTATCTCGAAATACCCATGCCGGCGCCCATAACCTTTTTGAAACTGGACTTTTCCAACGTTATGACCATGCTGTGCGGATTCACGCTCGGACCGATATCGATGGTCGTGTGCGAGGGACTTAAACAACTGCTATGGTTTTTAACTCATTCCACGACCGGCGGAGTGGGCGAACTCGGTAACTTTATAATGACCGTGTCGTATGCGATTATTCCGTCGGTCATGTACAGATTCAAAAAAGGAAGAGTCACCGTGCTTATCGGGCTTGCCGCAGGCTGCTTTATGCAGGTTGTGTCGGCACTGCTTGTAAACCGCTTTATCACGTTTCCGCTTTATATGGGCGACGGAGCGGCGCAGGTTTTCGAAAGCGTCTTTCCGTATATGATAGCGTTCAATATCGGAAAAGCGCTGCTCGTAAGTTTAATCACGTTCTTCTTGTATAAAAGCCTGTCGCGCTCGCTTAAATACCTGTTCGGAGAAGAGGAGAAAGTCGCAGACGGGAACGTAGAGAAAAAAGAAGGGAAAGACGTTGAATAAAATAATAAGTCACGGCGAAAAACAAACGTTCGATTTTGCTTTCGATATGGCAAAAAAGGCGTTCGGCGGCGAAGTAATCACGCTTTCGGGTGAACTCGGAGCAGGCAAAACCGTGTTTACGAAGGGCTTTGCGGCAGGGCTCGGAATAGATCGCGAAATAACCAGTCCGACGTTCACCATCATGAACGAGTATAAGGGAAGAGTGCTTTCGCTGTGCCATATCGACGCCTACCGCCTCGGAAGCGGAGAGGAAGCGTATGCGGCAGGGCTGTGCGACTATATCGGAGAAGAAAACCATGTGTGCGTAATCGAATGGGCGCAAAATATATCGTCCGTTCTGCCCGATAACGCCGTTAAAATCGAGATAAAATACGTGGACGAAAACACGAGGGAGATAACAGTTTTATGAACATGACAAGCAAACAGCGCGCCAATTTAAGAAGTATGGCAAGCACGATAGACCCCGTTTTTCAGATAGGCAAGGGCGGTGTGTCCGACGCGCTTCTGGAAGGGCTCGACGCCGCGCTCGAAAAACGCGAACTCATCAAAATAACCGTTCTTCGCAATTGCGAGAAGAAAGCAAAGGAACTCATCGGTTCTCTTGCCGAAGCGTTGTCCGCCGAACCCGTAACCGCGGTCGGCAGCAAAATCGTACTGTACAGAAGAAGCAAAAACGATAAAATTCAGCACATCGAGTTTTAGCATGAAATACGTAATGATAAACACAGCCGGCAAAACGACCGAAATTCTGGTCGCAAACGGCGATAAAACCGAGTGGTACTGCGATCCCGACGGCTTGCAGGCGTCCAAAACGCTGCTGCCCGAAATCGATAAACTGCTGGATAAATCGGGACTTACTCCGCTAAATTGCGACTTTTTCGGCTGCGTTACGGGGCCCGGCTCGTTTACCGGAATAAGAATAGGCGTAGTGACGGTTAAGTCGTTGTGCTACGCGCTCGGAAAAAGCGCGAAAGCGGTCAGTTACAACCGAATGATCGCACTTCCGCACGGAGGAAAAGTCCTGTCGGTCGTGTACGGCTGGGCGGATATGTACTACGTCGCGACCTATGACGAACACGAAGAAACGCTCGCTCCCGTCGCCATGAAAAAGAGCGAAGCGGAAAGTTTTATATCCGGTCACGGCGACTGTCTGCTCGTTACCGACGCGCGCTCGAATACGGCGTTCGGAGGAAGTCTTGCGGACGAGAAAGAGTGCATGCGTCTTGCCGCCGAAAAAAGTCCGCTTATAGACGGCGAAACGCTCGAACCTCTGTACGCGATGCTGTCGCAAGCCGAGCGTGAAAAACAGAAATGATACGGCAGGCAAAAAAAAGCGATATTAAATGCATTGCCGCCGCCGAAAAACGGTATATAGAGTGCGCCTGGACGGAAAATCAACTTCTCGAAGCGTTCGAAAGCGAAACGTATTCCTTTTTCGTGGACGAAGAGAACGGAGAGTCGCGCGCATACGGCTTTATTCAGTGGATAGCGGACGAGGGCGACGTGTGTAATATCGCGGTAGAGGAGCAATATCGTCACCAAGGTCTTGCGAGCGGCATATTAAGAGTTATGGAAGAAAAAGCGAAGGAACGAAACGTAACCCGCCTTTTTCTGGAAGTCAGCGAAGCCAACGCGGCAGCCATAACTCTCTACAACAAAAACGGCTTCGGCGAACTTTACAGGAGGGCAAATTACTACGGCAAACACGCCGCTATAGTAATGGAAAAGAAAGTTTAGCCGGAGGAAAAATGTTCACCTGCAAAGAGGTTGATATTTTTTACGAAAGAAGCGAAACAGGCGACGAGCCTGTTTTATTATTACACGGCTGGGGACTGAGCGGCAAAGCCATGAGCGGACTTTATCGCTTTTTGGAAACACGCGGAAAAAAAGTCATCGCGCCCGATCTTCCGGGCTTTGGCAAATCTCCGCCACCGCCCGAAAATGCGGACGTATTCTACTACGCCGACGCGATCGAAAAACTGCTGGAAGAAGAAAACGCGGTCGGCTGCGACGTCGTCGCGCACTCGTTCGGAGCGAGAATAGCGGTGGTGCTTGCTTCACGCGGAGTGATCGGGCGACTGGTTATAGTGGACGGAGCAGGCTTAAAGCCCAAGAAAACGCTGCGCGTCGCCGTTAAAACGCGTATTTATAAGATAAAACGCGCACTCGGACTAAGCGTCGAAAACTGCGGCTCGGCAGACTATCGCGCTCTCGACGACCACATGAAAAAAGTGTTCGTCGCCGTCGTCAATCAGGACCTTAAAAACTATCTGCCGCTTATAAAGAACGAAACGCTCATTGTCTGGGGCAAAAACGACCGCGATACGCCGCCGTATATGGCAAAGCAGTTCAAAGAAGGCATTTCGGGCAGCGAAATCGTTTGGCTCGAAGGCGGACATTTCGCGTACCTCGAGAATTCGTTCGCATTCTTAAAAATCACGGAGGCGTTTTTATGCAGATAGTCGTCGCCTTGATTTTCGCGCTCGCGTTCGCGCTGTGCCTGTTCGTGTATTCGCTGCGGTATTACCAGATTCTGCAACTTTGCGGTTACGACGGCAAAAAACTGCTGCGGTTTTGCTTTTCGCAGGGATTTTATACGCTTGTGTTCGGTGCGGTAATATGCGCGGCGGCGTTCGTTGTCGAAATATTCGGCGTCCGCTCGCTCATTTTCTGTCCGGTTGCAGGACTGGGCGGCTACTTTATACTCTACCGCGTGCCGTGTACGGTCAGACTTAAAACGACAAAACGCATGCTGCGGCTGTTCATCCTCACGTCCGTCGTCAACTTCGCCGTATGCTTTGCGCTCATAATGACGGGCATAAACGCCGCGTGCTATCTTCTCGCGATTGCGTCGCCTTTCGTCATCGCGCTGTGCTGCGCCGCGCTTAAACCGCTCGAAAAAGCAATAGCCGACTCGTACGAACTGAAAGCGAAGAAAAAACTAACCGCGATAAATCCGATTAAAATAGCGATAACCGGGAGTTACGGCAAAACCACGGCAAAAAATATGCTTGCCGCCATGCTCGCAAAAAAATACCGCGTGTGCGCAAGTCCGCTCAGTTACAACACCCCGGGCGGATTGTGCGTCACGATCAATAAAAACCTCAACGCCTGCGATCAGGTATTTATCGCCGAAATGGGAGCGAGAAGGAGGGGCGACATCCGCTATCTCACGAAAATGATCTCCCCCGATATTGCGGTTATAACAGCGGTCGGGAGCCAGCACCTCGAAACGTTCGGCTCGAAGGAAAACATCGTAAAAGCCAAAGCGGAACTTATAGAGAACATGCCGCGCGGCGGTCGTGCGTTTTTCAACGGCGACAACCAAACCGTTAAAAAAATGTACGACGATTTTTCCGGCAACAAAACTCTGTGCGGAAAAGTCGGCGAGGTACGCTACTCTAATCTTTCCATGAGCGCAAAAGGCTTGAAATTCGACCTTATCGCCCGCGAAAAGAGCGTAACCGTGTCCACGCAACTTGTCGGAGCGCACGTTCCGTCCATGATCTGCCTGTGCGCCGCCGTAGCGATTCAACTGGGCGTACCGCTTTCCGATATTAAAAACGCGATAAGCACCCTTCAACCGGTTGCGCATCGGCTGCAGATGTTGTATAATGGTAACGACGTCATAATCGACGACTCGTTCAGCAGCAACGAGGAGGGTTTTAAGTCGGCAGTGGGCGTTCTGTCGTACTTTAATTACCTGATTAAGGTTATGATAACGCCCGGCGTCGTCGAACTCGGCGAGGCTCAGTACGACGTAAACTATCGACTGGGCGCGATCGCCGGTAAAGCGTGCGACTATCTCATCGCGATCGGCTCGAACGCGGAAGCGTTGGTTGCCGGGGCAATTTCGGCAGGACTGCCCAACCGCAGTGCCGTGGTCGTAAAGTCGAGATCAGAAGCGATGGAACGCTATTCGAAAATAAAAGGCGGAAAAGCCGTTTTGTTCGAAAACGACCTTCCTGATAACTACAACTGATTTAAAGAGGTGCCGTATGAAAGGCAGAACCGTGCTTATAACGGGCGGAGCAAAAGGAATAGGAAGAGCGACCGCGCTTGCGTTTGCCGAAAGGGGCTACAACGTCGCGATCGCGTACAACAGATCGCAGGAGCAGGCTTTTTCGCTTGTCGGCAAACTTCAGTCGCGCGAAATAAACTGTTGCGCATTCCGTGCGGATCTTACCAAGCCCGGCGAAGTCGAGGCACTGTACGAGCAGTGTAAAAGCGTTTTCGGCTTTGTCGATACCGTTATAAACAACGCCGGAATATGCCACTACAACCTCGCGACCGACGACGATTACGCCGATTACGAAGCGGTGATGTCAGCCAATTTCGGCTCGGTTTTCTCTGTTTGCCGCTTGTTTGCCCGAGATATGATAGATCGCCAAACGGGCAGTATCGTCAATATTTCGTCCGTTTGGGGCGAGCGCGGAGCCAGCAACGAAACGCTGTATTCGGCATCTAAATGCGCCGTTATAGGGTATAGCAAAGCACTCGCAAAAGAACTTAAACCGAGCGGAGTGAGAGTAAACTGCGTTCTTCCCGGCTATGTAAACACCGATATGAACGCGCGTTTTTCTTTGGAAGAGCAGTTGCTTGCGCTTAAAAGCATGCACCAGAAAAGAATTCTCGAGCCGAGCGAAGTTGCTGAAAAAATCGTCGCCGTCGCCGAAAGCGATTTAACCGATAAAATAGTGCGCGTGTACGGGAACTGAATAAGCAGACAGACGAAAGCGCGCGGCAAAGTAAGCCTGTCGCAACATATCGGAGCGCGGATAAGTCAAAAAGTAACGACCGTTCCGCCGATAAAGCACCGCAAAAACATTCGCCCGGAATAAACTCAATCGGGCAAAGAGAAAGGAAAGTAAGATCTGCCGCTCGATATCAAAATAAATATCGGACGATAAAAAAACCGCCGGGCTGTTCGCTCGGCGATTTTGTTTATTTTGTTATTCGCGATTATTTGTTTTCATCGCTCGGAGTGTTGTCTGCGTTTTCCTGCTGTGCGGATTCTTCTGCGGACTGCTCTGCATTTTCAGCGTTTCCGGCATTTTCTTCCGCGCTTTCGCCGTTTTGTTCGGTTGCGTCGGCGTCGGTATTTGCAGCGGCTTCTGCGGATTCCTCTGCGGACTGCTCTGCGCCCTCTTCGTTTTCTTCCGATTTTTCTGCGGCGTCTTCGTCGGAGAACTTGTCAACGTCTTCGGACTGTTCTACCGCACCGGACTTTTCGTCGGTGTTCTTTTTAGCGGAACCGTCGCCGAGTTTGAGATTTGCTCTGTCGTAGGAAGGACGACCTTTTACGGGAGCAGGCTTTTTGGGATGTTTCTTCTGATACTTACGAACGAGGAATACGACTACGACAAGGATTACGGCAAGAGCGAACACGATCGATCCGATCATCAGCCACAGAGTGGAGGTGTCGATGCCGGAAGAAGTGTTGTCGGTGTTATCGTCGTCGGTGTTGTCGTCTTCGCTGTCGGACAGATTGACGATAACCTGCGAATCTTTGTTAAGGTTGTTCTTCGCGTCGGTGTATTCGGTAGTGGAACTGCTTTCGAACGAAACGCCCTTGATATACACGGTGCCTGCGGTGTAGGGAACTGCGTCCTCGCCTTCGGCAACGGTAACGTCTTCGCCCATTCCGACGAACAGCGTTACGCTCGAATCGGACGAGCCGCCCTTAATGAAGAATTCGACGTTGAGATAATTGTATTTGTCGGTTTTAAGCGTGGTTTCCTTGATGTCGGAGATGACGTACTTGGTCGTAGCCGCGGTGTCGTCGCCGGTGATAAGACCTGCGCGAACGCCTTTATAGCCGCTTTCGTTCATGTCGTTCATGTCGAGAGAGCCTTCGATTTTGAGTTGAACGGTTACTTTATAATAAGTCGAAGCGGTGATCTTCTTGGAAGGAGTAAGGCTGAGAGTGGAGGCGTTGGGACTTACGTTGGTAAGACGGATGACCTTATTGCCTTCGTATTCGGTTGCTTCATATTCAACCAGCGCGCCTTCGACAGCGGAGTAAACAGTCCAGTTGGAAAGAACGTTGTCGTTTTTGTCGGCTGCAAGCCATGCGTCCGCATAGTCGATGGAGCAAGCGATCTGATTGTTGGAAGTGGAAGACATGTACGCGTTGTAAACGTCTTCGGTGCTTTCCGAAGCGGAAACGGTTTTAACGTAAATCGTTCCGGACGACTGCTTGTCGAGGTTGTTCTTTCTGTCGAACATACCCATCCAGATTTCGACGTTTACGCTGATGCTGTCGTTTGCGTCGCCCTTGACGCAGAACGAATACTCGCCCGCAACGGTGATGTTTTCTTTAACCGCAACCACGGCGCCGTTGGAACGACGGATGACGATTGCTGCACCGCTGCCTTTAACGTTGACGTTGGACAGTCTTACGGTGATGAGTTGATATTTGCCGTTCGAAACCGAAATAGCGGAGGACTGCATTGCGAATGCGGTGTTCTTCGCAGACGCGATCTTCATCGCATGTTCGAAAGTTCCGATATTTGCTTCGGGTTCGGTCGAGTTGACCACTTCGTAGGTGGCTTCGGAAGCGTCCGCCTGAACGGAACTGTAACCGTAACCGTTCGTAGAGGAGTCGCCTGCGACGATTTTGTTCCAGCCGGTGGGGATGCGCTTGCCGTTTTCGATGTTGTAAGAATAGAACGCGCCGTTAGTCACGCCGGTGGAATCGGAGATGTCGGAGTCTGCGTTTGCAACGACGGAAGATTCGGGTGCGATTGCCGTGTATTGAGCGGCAGTCAGTTTCTGAACGCGAACGTCGTCGATATAAACGCCGCCTTTAGCGTATGACGATTCTTCGCCGATGGAGAATTCGAGTTTGCAAACGACGTCGACGAACGCCGAGCCTTTAACATAGAATTCTTTTTCGGTCCATCCGAAGTGGCTTGCGTTTGCGGTTGCCGACTGAATGTTGTTTGCGGTAACCGATTTGAATTCGGCGGAGGAAGTTGCGTATTTATAATAAAGTTTCGCATTTGCGACGTTGTTGCCGCTCGTTTCGGAGCCGTCGCCGAGAACGAAGTAACTTATGCGATAGAATTCGTCGGGCTTAACCGTGAACTGATTGGAGGTAACGGTGAGGTAGGTGCTCTGATCTTCCTTGGAAGCGATGTGCAGGAAGTTGTTTTCTCTGCCGTCGAAGTTAGGAGCGATAACGATGTCCTCGTCGCCCTGTTGAGTATTGGTGCTTTCGATTGCGAATATCGCGCTCGATTTGTCGCCTCCGATAGTCCAGTTGGTGTTGTCGAGCGTGAAGAAATCGCCGCTCTTTATAACGTCGTCCGCGTAGGGAATGTTGACGTCCGCGATAAGCACGTTGTCCGCTTTTTCGACGGTTGCGAAATCGCGATAGGTCAGACTTTCGGCGCTGACGTCGTCGAACATAACCCAGCCTTTTTCGCCGGCGTTGTCTTTTCCGAGCGAGAGGTTGATATTAACCGTGCCGGAAGTGTTGAACGCGGTTGCGAGGTAGATCTTGTGAGTAGTCCACACGCCCGTGCCTGCGACGGGAAGAGAAATTTCCTGATCCAGACCGGTGATGGAAATGTATGCGATTCCGTCAACTTCCGCTTTTGCCTTTACGGTGAACTGATAGTACGAACTTGCCGCAACGGTGATGTCGCTCGAAGCATACGAACTATAAGCCGAGGTATTCTTCGTGTTGATGACGAGGAATCGATTTGCGTCGGTGCCGTGTTCGAGCAGTCCGACGTTTTCGAAACCGTGCTTGTCGGTTTTTCCGTCGTAAACGCCGGAGAAGATGTTTTCGCCGGTGTCGCCCGTTCTCGTCCACTTATCGGGCGCAAGCGACGACGTGTTGAAGGAGGCAAAATCTCCGTTCGGGACGCTTACGTTGTCCGCTTTGGCAGACCGAGCGCAAGGCAGCGTTGCAACTGCGACCAGAGCGATCGCGCACGCGCAGAGCGCGGTTAACAGTTTTTTCATCCATTTTGTTTTAATCATTCTTTTTCACCTTTTGAGTAATAACTTTGCTTGATTTTTTTACGCGTGACGGCGTCGACGCGTACACTCGTATATTATAAACTATTTTCAATAATTTTGCAATTGTTTTAGGCTAATAACTCAATTTTTTTTGAATTCCGAGCGAGGAAAAATCGGCTTACGAGGTTATGTTGTGCATTTTTCTTAATTTATATCGATCGCGCGGACAAAGAGCGGCGTATATGCGTCGTCGGCTTTGGCATAATTCCGCGAAAATAACGCATAATTGCCTTATGAAAAAGTTCTTAAAAGGCGCGCTGAACGTCTTTCTCGCGGCACTCATCGGCTGCGTCAACGGATTTTTCGGCGGCGGAGGCGGAATGTTGTGCGTGCCGTTCCTCGAAAAAATAGTAAAACTGCCCACGCAAAAAGCCCACGCGACGGCGATAGCGGTAATCGCGCCGATAACGCTCGTGTCGGCGTGCGTGTACTTTTTTAAGGGCGCGGCACCGTTTCCCGAACTATGGTACGCGCTCGGCGGCGTGACTGCCGGCGGAATAGCAGGCGCGCTGCTTCTTAAAAAACTTCCGCCGTGGCTGACCGGCGGCGTGTTCGCTCTGTTGATGTCGGTCGCAGGTGTTAAACTCATGATCGGAGGATAGAGGTTTGTCGGAAATAATAATACTTATTATCTGCACGATTGCGGGCGGCGTGATCGGCGGAATGGGCATGGGCGGCGGAACTCTTACCATTCCGCTTCTCACGCTTTTCTGTTCGCTTACGCAGCATCAGGCGCAGGCGGTGAACATGATAGCGTTTATTCCCATGGCGGCGGTAACGCTCATAATCCACACGAAAAACAAACTCGTCGACTATAAAAAAGTACTGCCCGTAGCACTCCCTGCGCTCGTAACCGGCGTCGCCTGCTCGTTCTTCGCGCTCGAAGTGAAAGGAAGAACGCTCGCCTTTTGTTACGGAGCGTTTTTAACCGTGCTGTCGGTCTATCAGATGACGACGCTCATAATGACCGAAGTCAGAAAGCGCGGAGAAAAAGCGCACAGTCCGAGCCTTCCGCGCCACGCGCCCGAGGCAAAACCCGAAAGCGAACCGATCGGCGGTCAAAGCGAAAATCGCGACGAAATCCGCCCGAACGAATAAAAAACGAGCGGAAAAACATACTATTCGGGCAAAAAATTTTTCGGAGAAACCATATTGAACGCAATTGTACTGGCAGGCGGCAGAGGAGAACGCCTTATGCCGCTTACGAACGATATTTCCAAACCCGTGCTTCCCGTCGCGGGTTATCCGATTCTGGATTATGTGACGGCGCACCTCGACTATTACGGAGCGAGAAAGATAATATACGCAGCCGGCTACATGTCGGAAAGCGTGAAAAACCGAGTGAAAAAATACCGCGGCGATCGGATCGTGAAAACCGAGAGCGTGCCGCTCGGAACGTGCGGAGCGGTAAAAGCGTGCGCGAGGATAGCAGGCGAACGTTTTTTCGTGGCGAGCGGCGACTGTATAAGCGACATCGATTTATATAAAATGGCGGCGTATCACACGAAAAGCGGCGCACTCGTTACGATTGCGGTGAAAAAAGTACCCGACGCGTCCGAGTACGGAGCGGTCGTAACTTCGCCGGACGGAAAAATCACCTCTTTCCGAGAAAAAGAAAAGGGAATAAAGGACAGCCTTGTAAATCTCGGCGTATACGTCGTCGAAAAGAAAGCGTTGGATCTCGTCCCGAGCGGTAAATTTTTCGACTTCGCGCGCGATCTGTTTCCGCTTCTGGTAAAGCAAGGCGCGCTGTACGCTTTTTTGCACGAGGGATATTGGAGCGACCTCGGAAACATTAAAAGTTACTACGAAGCGAACAGCCGCTTTAAAGACGGGTTTTTCTATCCTCTTCCGTGCGACGGCGAAATGCGAAAGTGCGGAAGTACCGTGTCGTCCGCCGACAGTCGCATATTAGGACTTGCCGAAAACAGCGTCGTGTGCGGAAAAAGTTGCATTTCTTCCGGTTCGTGCGTGCGCAGTTGCGTCGTTCTGGGCGGCGAAGTGAAAGGAGTGCATTATAAACGCATAATCAAGAACGGAATAGTGCTTGACGTGTAATCCGTTTCCGGTTATGAAAATCCGCGTTTTCCGAAATAAATCGGGCGGATGCAGCCGGCACTCGACCGTAAAATACTTAAAGCCGTATTTTTTTACAAAAAAGCAGGCAACCGTTGCACTCAAACGGTTGCTATTTTTTTTGCTATGTAGTATAATATAAGCGAAAACAAATTAAATACATATCAAGTTATATTCGGAGGTTCGTTTGCAAAGAAGAAATGACGGACCTACTCTTAAGGTGAGTTTCATCGGCGGAGTGGGCGAAATAGGCAAGAATATGACTGCGCTGGAATACGACGACGAAATTATCGTCGTCGATTGCGGTTCGACTTTCCCGAGCGGAGACATGCCCGGAATCGACCTCGTTATTCCCGACGTATCGTATCTTATTGCCAACAGAGAAAAAGTAAAGGGAATAGTACTCACGCACGGTCACGAGGACCATATCGGCGCGTTGCCGTATGTGCTTAAAGACATCAACGTTCCCGTATTCGGAACGAAACTGACGCTTGCGCTCGTGGACAACAAACTGCGCGAGCAGAAGGTGGACGGAGTGTCGTTAAACGTCGTCCGTCCCGGCAGCATCATATCGCTCGGCACCAAATTCAAGGTGGAATTCGTAAACGTCAGCCACTCGATCGCCGGTAGTTGCGCGCTTGCCATCACCACGCCCGTGGGCTTGGTTTTCCACACCGGCGACTTTAAGGTCGACTACACGCCCATCGACGGCAACGTGATAAACTTAAAGCGTATCGCGGAAATCGGCGGAAAGGGCGTCACTCTGCTGCTTGCCGAAAGCACCAACGTCGAGCGCGAAGGCTCGTCCATGTCGGAAGCGAAAGTGGGAGAATCCATTGCGCATATCCTCAACGAGAATCAGGACAGGCGTATTTTTATCGCTACGTTCGCGTCCAACATTCACCGCTTGCAGCAGATTGTGGACATCGCAAAAAAATTCAAGCGTAAAGTCGCGTTTGCCGGCAGAAGCATGGTAAACGTAGTCGAGTGCGCCACCAAAATAGGCGAACTCAAATTGGATAATTCCTGCGTCGTGGACATCGACATGATCGATAAAGAAGCGGATAAAAATCTGCTTATCGTCACAACCGGCAGTCAGGGCGAACCCATGAGTGCGCTCACGCGTATCGCGAACGGCGAATTCCCCAAAATTCAACTCGGCTACAACGACACGGTAATCATTTCGGCGTCGCCCATTCCCGGCAACGAAAAAATGGTGTACAACGTCGTAAACAATATCTATCAGCACGGCGCGAAAGCCATTTACGAACGCCTTGCCGAAGTGCATGCGTCCGGTCACGCTTGTCAGGACGAACTCAAACTCATCCACGCGCTGATAAAGCCCAAATACTTCATTCCCGTGCACGGAGAGCGTCGCCACCTGCAAAAGCACGCCGAACTCGCCGTAAAAATGGGTACGCCTGCCAACAATATCATCATTCCCGATATCGGCAATCAGATAGAGATCACCGGTAAGACTTTCCGTATGGGCGACAATATCCCGTCCGGATGCCTGCTTGTGGACGGCTTGGGCGTGGGCGACGTCGGAAGCATCGTGCTTCGCGACCGCAAACACCTGTCGGAAGAGGGGTTGTTCGTCGCTGTCGTGGGCGTAAACTCGCTGTCGGGCGAGATTTTCGGAATCGACATTTCCTCGAAAGGTTTTATGTATTCCGACGAGGAAGCGCAGGCGATAATAGAGGAAGCCAAGTCCGTGCTTAAAAGCGCGCTCGGAAAAATGGACCTTAAAGGCGCGTCCGACTGGACTCAGGTCAAGGCGACCATGCGCAAAGAACTTAAAAATCTGTTCTTCAAGCGCACTCGCCGCAACCCGATGGTAATACCCGTAATTCTGGAAAACTGACATGCCGTTCAAAACGCCGTCGAAAAATTCGGAATATATAAGAGGCGTACTCGCGCCCGAAAAAGACGAGAGAATGCGCGCGATAACGGCTTATGCCGACGAGCGTATGATTCCCGTTCTGCTGCCCGAATCGGCAGTGCTTCTCGAGCAACTCGTCGGTCTTAAAAAACCGAAAAAAATACTGGAAATAGGCACCGCGATAGGATACAGCGCGGCGCTTATTCTGCGTAATTGCGACGGTAAAATCACGACTATCGAAATAAACGAGGAATATGCGGAGAAGGCGAAGAGCAATCTTTCTTCGCTCGGCTACGACGGAAGATACACCGTTTTTTTCGGCGACGCCGACGATATTCTGCCGTTCATGGACGGCAAGTTCGATTTCGTGTTCATGGACGGACCCAAAACGCGCTACCCCGGTTTTCTGCCGCACATAAAACGCATGTTAAGTCCCGGCGGAGTGCTGCTTGCCGACAACGTGTTTTTTAACGGCATGGTGACGGGAGAGGGCGAAGTCAAGCACAGTAAACAGACTATAATAAACGGACTCGACAAATTTTTGCACGATCTGGCGAGCGATCCGGACTATACTACGAGCATTCTGCCGGTAGGTGACGGAATGTCGCTTTCGGTGAAAAAATCATGACGCAAAAGATAGAAATTCTCGCCCCTGCGGGCAATACGGAAAAACTAAAAACCGCGCTCTATTTCGGAGCGGACGCGGTTTATCTCGCGTACAAGCAGTTCGGACTGCGCGCGTTTGCCGATAATTTCGACGCGGACGAACTTCGCGCCGCCGTACTCTATTGCCACGAAAGAGGCAAAAAAGTGTACGTTACGCTCAATATTTTCGCGCATAACGCAGATTTTAGTACTATGCCTGACATAGTACTTCTTCTGAAAGAATGCCGCGTCGACGGCGTTATCGTCAGCGATATGGGCGTCGTGAGCATAATTCGCAAATACGCGCCCGAACTCGATATTCACCTGTCCACGCAGGCGAATCTGACCAATAAATACGCCGCGCGATTCTATTGCGACATGGGTATAAAGCGGCTCGTAACGGCAAGAGAGTTGTCGCTCGACGAAATAAAGGAAATACGCGATTTTATTCCGCCCGAAGTGGAAATAGAGTCGTTCGTGCACGGAGCCATGTGTATTTCCTATTCGGGTAGATGCCTTTTGTCCAATTATATGTCAGGAAGACTCAGCAATCACGGCGAGTGCGTGCAGAGTTGTCGCTGGGAATACGCTCTCGAAGAAAAGTCGCGAAAAGGCGAGTATTTTCCGATAGAAGAGGACGAGCGCGGCTCGTATATTCTCAACAGCAAAGACCTTAATATGGTTCGCTATATCGATAAACTCGCAGCCGCCGGAATAAACAGTTTCAAGATAGAAGGACGCGTCAAAACGTCCTATTACGTCGCAAGCGTGGTAAACGCTTACCGTCGCGCCGTGGATTTATACTATAAGCAGGGCGATAAATTCGTGCTTCCCGAGGACATTTACGACGACTTGTTGAAGCCGAGTCACCGCATGTACTGCACGGGATTTTATTTCGGAAGAGATCCTTCCGCGCAGTGCTACGAAACGAGTAAGCCGCGGCAGAACTACGATTTCATCGCAATCGTGACCGAAAGCAGAGAGGACGGTTTCGTCGTCGAAATGCGCAACCGGTTCAGAAAAGGCGACGTTCTCGAGGTGTTGTCGCCCGGCGAGTATCATAACTCCCGTATAGTTGTCGGCGACATGCTCGACGAGGACGGAAACGCGATAGAGGACGTAATGAACGTGCAGCAAAAAGTGTTTGTCAAAAGCGATTTGAAACTCACTCCCGGCGATATGCTGCGCAAGAAGAACGATTTGTCCTCGGTGGGAGAATAGTTTCGAAAATTCGTAAAATACAGATTTTTATCTTAAAAACGCCACAAAACGCCTAAAATAAAGTACTATGTGTGACATAGTACTTTTGTTTTTTCGTGCAAAAACGTCAAAATCAAACAAAAACGCTCGCTGTTTATTGCGAGCGTGATTTTCAAAAAAGCAAGACGGTCTGTAAGCCGAATTCTGTCGAGGGCGATCATCTGTCTAGGCTTATCGTTGCCGATAAACTCGAGCGATATAGAAGAGCGAGCGGACAACTCGTATGCTCTCACATCTTGCGCCGGACGGGGTTTACAATGCCCTCCTCGTTGCCGAGGAAGCGGTGAGCCTTTACCTCGCCGTTTCACCTTTTCCCTTTCGGGTAGTTTACTTTCTGTTGCACTTTCCTTGAAGTCGCCTTCACCGGTAGTTAGCCGGCGTCCTTGTCCTGCGGCGTTCGGACTTTCCTCGTGCTTGTCGCACGTAATCGCCTGACCGTCTTGCGCTTGTATTATACAGCATTTGCAAGCCGAAAGCAAGCGTTCAGAGTATAAATTCCGATATTTTTGCCATGGCTTTTTTTTCGATTCTCGAAACGTACGAACGCGATATGTCCATAATTGCCGCCACTTCCAGTTGAGTGTGCGCGCTTTCCCCGTTCAAACCGTAGCGAAGATTCATCACGGCTTTTTCGCGCGGTTTGAGTTTTTCTTCGACGATTTTTTCGATCTGCTTTATTGTCACGGCGTTTTCGACTCGCGTAAAAACGCCCTCGTCGGGAGAGGGAATGACGTCCATCAGCGTTATCT
>CAKQDN010000026.1 GCA_934229275.1 uncultured Clostridia bacterium
TTGTGTAAAATTCGTTTTTGTTGTTTTGCTTTCACTATTCTTTTGTCAATGTGCTTCCGCTGTCATTCGCGACAGCCTATATATTCTACCATAAATCGATTTGATTTGTCAACTGTTTTTCGGGGGTTTTTAAAAAAATTTACAAAATATTTGTCGAGTATTTAAAAAGTCGAAAAAAGTCCGCATTTAACGGCATAAAACCGCAAAAACGGACGTTTTTTTTCGTGCATAATTTCTTTATCGTTCTTCCGGAGCGAAAAAAATCGGATTAATTTCGGGTTAATTTATCGAAAAGGTCTTTCATGAGCGCGTCGCGATTGATGTACGGCACATACTTCATAAAGTGCGAATCGGCTCTATAAGCGTATCTGTCGTCATACTCCGGCACGGGCGCGCGGACGAGCAGTTCGTGCATAAAGCGGCAGTTCTCGTTGAGCAACCAGCCGACCGCGGTCACGTCCCAGACGGTCTTGCTCCAGAATCTTCCTCTGCCGCCCTGATATTCGACGGTGTTTTCCACGAGATAGTCGCACAGCGCGTTCTTTCCTTTGAGATAATAGTCGAGTTCGGGTGCCGTGACCGAAAAAGCGGAAACCACGCCCATGCAGGGCAGTTGCACGAGCGGAACTCCGCAGCCGAAAACCACTCTCGCGGCGGCGACGTCCTGATACATGTTGAATTCGCGGGTGTCGTACCAGTTAAGAGCGTGTCCGCCCAGCCACACGACGACTATTCTGTCCTTAATCGTCGGGTCGGCGATGAGTGCGGACGCGACGTTGGTTATCGCGCCGATTGCGACGACGTAAAGACGTTTTTCCGCGTTATATTCTTTCGAAAGATTTATAAGAGCGTTCGCCGCTTCGCTTTCGACCGGCGTGAATTCGTCCTGCAGATAGTTGCAACTGCCGCGGTAAGTTTTTTCAATCATGTCCTCTCTTTTAAGAAGCGTTAGGATGTGCTTGATTTCCTCGTAACTTTTTTCCATTCCGTCCGCGGGACCGGTGGATTTGTCGTTATAAAACGGCGCGGCGTAAATTTCCCTGACGTTGATTTTTTCGTCCGAGCGCAGCATATAGGCGATTGCGAACTGGTCGTCGATTTCGTTGTATGCGTCGGTGTCGAGCACTGCGTCCACTTTGCCTTCGGGCAGCGTGAGCGCTTTTATCATTTCCATATCGTTCATAGTTTTCTCCTTGCAAATGGATCTTGGCTCTATTCTATCATATTATCGAACGATTTGCAATCGATTAACCGAAAAAAATTCGGTCGTTTTTAAAGAATAAAAAGACGCGTTTTGCCCTTCGCGGTTGACAATCGGCTCGATTTCGTGTAAAATAATCGTATGGATAAACTTTTGCCCGAACTTAAAATAATCGCGCATGCGGAAAACGACTTTACGTCCTCGTTTGCCGTGCCGCGACAGAGCGGACTTACAAAAAACGTTACGAGAATAGTTTTCGAACCGGAAATATGCAAAGAAGGTATTCTCAAAGGCTTACAGGACTTCTCTCACATATGGATTTTGTGGATATTCTCCTGCGACGTCGGTAAAGAATGGTCGCCCACCGTGCGACCGCCTAAACTGGGCGGCAACGTCCGCAAGGGCGTTTTTGCCACACGCTCGCCGCTCCGCCCCAATCCCATAGGTCTGTCGTCGGCTAAAATACTGTCGATAAACGCAAGCGGCAAAAATCAATATATCGAAGTCGAAGGCGCGGACCTCATAAACGGCACGCCCATAATAGACGTTAAGCCATACGTTCCGTACTGCGACTGTCACCCCGAAGCACTCGGCGGTTTTTCCGACCCCGAAAAGCACGCTCTGGCGGTCGAATTGTCCGAGTCTGCGGCGAAAAATCTTCCCGAAAACACTCTTTCGGCTCTTCGCGACATCCTTGCGCTCGACCCGCGCCCCGGCTACAGCCGCGACGAAAACAAAGTTTACCGCTTCGAATACTCCGACTACAACATTTCCTTTTCGGTAAAAGACCAAACGCTCACCGTCCTTTCCGCAGAAAAAAAGTAAGACAACGAAATGCCTTACTTTTTATTTTTAAAGAATACGGTTCATAATTTTTAAAACTTTAATACTCTATTTCAATCGGAAAATTGTAATAATTGATTAGGGAAGAATTTTTTCATATTCAGGAGTTATTAGGTCTTCTATTGTAAATGTTCCGTCGTTTATCTCGGCAAGCCTTGCTTTAAGTTCCGATAACAATCCAAGCATTTTTGGCTTATCTTCTTTTTGCCGTTCTTTATTAAACCAACAAGCTTCGCCATTGGAATCAAATTCATAATATGACAAATACATATTTTTCATTTTTTCGCAGATGTCTTGCAGAACTTTATCTTCGTCGATAGATAAGATTTTTGTAATAATGCAATGCTTCTCTATGCTATAAAAGTCTCCGCAAATAGGACTGCTTAAATAATCTAATTTTAATTTTATAGTTTTCATTTTTACTCCTTTCTTGCCGGTCTTGCCGTAACAATGAACCCATTTGTTCCAATCCCGGTTAAAATATAATAATTACCTTGATAATCATAGACCCTTGTAACCGTTTTTCTTCCATTGCGAATTTCTATATGATTGTCCGCTATATTACCATTTGTGATTACTTTATACAAATAATGAGGAATATTACCGCTTTTTACCCCGAAAGCCTCAAAAAATTCCCTTGCATGTCGATTTTAAATATGTTTTAATCCCGCATCGTCTTTCCCTTTTTCTAAAAAAACTATTTGCCCTGTTTTATCTCTTGCAACAAAAACTAAATTTTCTTTAGTAAATTTTATTCTGTTTTTCTGCATTTCAAAGACAATGTTTTCGTTTATTAAATTTTTTTGGAGATATATGATGTCACATTGTCTTTGTGCGTACTATTTCCATATGTTTTCCCGAATCCGCCGTGATATCCTGCGCCCATTATGCCACCTCCTTTTTATGAGAAGCGGCAAATTCGCTTTCGAATTGCACGAGATTTATTCCGTACATCTTCGCTATGCAAAATATCTTATCCGGCATGCGTCCGTAAACTATTATGTTTTCGGGATTCAATTCCATCACGACATAATCGAAGCCACGGATAAACATTTGCTTTTCTTCTACCGTTTTGATGCACCCGTGCATTCCTACGGCTATCGTCTTATTCTTCTCTACTCCCAGAATCGAAAGCGCATACGTTCTTTCGTCGCCCCACCTGACGTTCGGGATCACTTCGACGCCGTTTTCCTGCAGCCAATGCGCAAGCGACTTCCCTCTGTATGTATTCCACCCCTGCATCACAAGCGGCATGTCGTAGTACAGACTGAAATCCGGCGATATTACGCCTTTGAACTTTTTAATAATCGGCAGGTATTTTGCGGATTGTTCCATAGCCTCTCGAACTTATAATCGTGTTCGTAAAAATGAATCCACGAATCATAGTCCGATGAAGTCAGGGCTTTTGAAAAAGATATTACTTTTTCGGGGAGCAATTTGCTCGTCTTTATGCAGGGAATTTCTTCTTCTCCCGCATAACTCGCGTTTTTCGTTAAATATGCGTGAAAAACGTCTTTGTTTTCTTTTTTATCGGTGTCCATATTTAGTACAACACCTCCGTTAATTAAATTTACCCTTTGGGTATCGTCAAAAAAACATTTGACATAAAGAACGGAAAATGCTATACTGTTTTTACAGGGTTGCAGTAATGCAATTTCCGAAAGGCGCTTAATCGTTGTTGCCGCAACTTTTATGCGCTTTTCCTTTATGCTAAACGATATTTTCAAATTGTTTTAGTATTCTTTTTTCGTATTCGGTGCAATCGCAACGAGCCGACGCCCACGCATAACTTCTGTTGACGGCGTTCTCTGCGCAAGACATCGACAAATCGAATCTTTTCGCGGCTTCTTTCGCCGTGTTACATTTACATCTCCATACAATCGGCGGCGGCGCCAACACATATGCCGCAAAGTGATTGGCGCATTTTTCGGCATAGTCGGAATCCTGCTTATGTCCGAGTAAAATATGTCCTATTTCGTGCATAACGGTAAATCGTTGCCGCGTTTTCACTTGTGAATCATCATAATAAATATAGTAGATCCTGTTTTTGCCGTCTCGCATACTTGCTCCTGACCACCTGTATTCGCGAAGTTTTGCACACGTTTGCTCGGAAAGTTGCGAATACAGTTTCAAAACGAATCCTTTTCGTTTCGCTATATCGAACGGATCTATAGGAAAAGTTTTAATACTCAACTCTTCATATAAGTCTGCTGCCAAACTGTTTATTTCAGAGTATTTCGCATCCGTCAGATCTGCTCCGCGATACTCATTATCAATCATCGATCAGCAACCTCATCAACTTCTTTTTTTCCGAATCGTCCATGTTGTTCACTCCTCTCGCCACTAGTTGATATATTTCATTGAAATCGGCTTTTTCGGTGTTACCGTTCACTAAATAATCCGATGTGGTATTAAGTGCTGTGGCGATATTAGCCAGCACTTCCGCTTTCGGTTTCCTTTCATCGTTGATATAACGCGACAGCGTAGATTCGGTAACTCCCGCCATAGTAGCCAACTCCTTCTGCGTAAATTTCTCGTTTTTCATTAAGTTTGCGATTCTTGTTCCGATAGTTTCCATTATTCTTTACCGCCTTTTTCATTTCTCTGCGAACATTATATCACATTATTGCTCGTTTGTCAATAATAAATTACCATTTGGCAATTATTTTTAAAAAAATATTACGACCCGAGGGAAATCGGGTCGTTTTATTTTTATAAGTTGCTTCCGGGCAAGATCTGTCGGCTTACTTTTTTTGATCGGAAGATTCGTAATTGATCACGCTTTGTTTTTTTGACTGATTGAATCTGCCGAAAGTCTGGTTTACGTTTTCGACGTACGAGAACGTGTCGGGATATTTCTTGATTATGTTTTCGAAGTCGATTAGTTGCGGTTTATTGACAAGGCAGATAATCATTTCCTTATCCTTGTGCGAATAGCCGCCCTGACCGTGCAGACGGGTGACTCCGTGGTGCAGTTTTTCGATAATTTCCTGCTCCATTTGCTCGGCGTGGTCGGTAATAATCGTAAACTTATACGCCGCTTTGGAGCCGGCTATTATGCGGTTACCGGTAAAACTGCTGATAAAACTGTACAAAAGGCACATACACACGGGGCGATAGTCGTATTTCATGGTCTGCGTTTCGGGATCGTACTTGCCGTAGACGAAATAACTTGCGACCGCTATTACCGCGTTAATGGCGAACGTGACGAAAAAGAAGTTGAGTTGCGGATATTTTTTGCTCAGGTACTTGGAAACGATGTCCGTACCGCCGGTCGAACTGTTGCATTTGAACAGTACGCCGAAGCACAGTCCGCAGATAAGTCCGGAAATCATGACGGGATAGACGGTGTCGCTCTGAATGGCTCCGTTTGCGTCGATCGCTTTATACTGGAAGCGCGACATGAACTCCGCGATCGGTTGCACTTGCTGGAACACGAGGTACGAGAGCGAAAACGCCACGCAGAAAGTCGCGGTTTTGCAGGCGAAGTGCTTGTCCACGCAGAAAAACGCGAACACGCACAGCGGTACGTTTATAAGCAACGACATATATCCCACGCTGAAATTGCCGAGATATTGGATCATTATGGCGATACCGTTTATACCGGACGGCGCAAAATCGTTCGGCACGATGAAAAGCACGTAACTGAACGCATAAAAACAGCCGAGCGCAAAAGTGAGCGCATACACCCACAGTTCGTTTTTGATGAATTTTTTAATTGCCATATGGTTAGTGAAAATTATATAGTTTTGGTTAATTTAAGGCAAAATTATTGCTTTATTACTGCTTTTTTTGCAGCGTTTCGAGTATTTGCTTCAACAGGTCTTCGGTAGTGGGATTTTTAAGACGATCGGCTGCCGCTTGTTCTTCGGCAATTCTTGCCGCTTCGGCGTCCGCTGCCGCTTTCTCCGCCGCAACCGCTTCGCGATACTTCTTTACTTCCACGAGATTGCGATAGTTCAAACCTTTCGCTTTCATTTCGGCGCGTTCTGCTTTGGTAGCCTGTTTCTTCTTTGCGTCTGCCGCTTCGTCCTTGATGGCGTTGATCGCCTTGACTATGCAGAACAGCACCCACGCGATGAGCAGGAACTGAATGACCGCGCTTATAAACGTACCCCAGTCGATATAGATACTGTTGGCAAGGTCGACCACCTGATTTCCGTTTTCTTCTTTATACGCCGTTTTCAGGAAGGTGTACAGTCCGTCAAGCGAGTTCTGTCCGAACATGAGCGCGAGCAGCCAGTTGATTACCGGGCGCAGAATGTTGTTGCACACGGCGTTGACGATTGCGGTGAACGCTCCGCCGACGATGACACCGACTGCCATATCCAGCACGTTGCCGCGTGTGATAAATGTTTTGAATTCTCCGAAAAATTTCTTCATAACCGTTCTCCGGAACAAATGAGAACTTGTCCGTCCCCGTCGTTCCGCCTATATTATATCTTTACCGCCGCCACTTGTCAAGCGTTTTTATCGCAGTCGCTTATCCTGCCGTTTTTTGGAAAAAAGCACGGCGGACAGCCAACGAACGCCTGTCCCTACAATAAGAAGTCAAAAGTTTGTCAAACACTCCCTAACTTAAAAGTTTTTTGCCCACTTTTTTATAAAAAAAGTGCGGTGCTTGCTTTTTTACAAAAAAGTAAGTGGACAATCGAAAAGAGTAGTTGCACAATATAACTATTCGGGCAATATCGTTGCAATTTTGCCCGGCGTGTGGTATAATCGGAAAAAACGAGGAAGACTGAATATGATAAAAGCAAAAATAGTTTCGTCGCTCGAAAAATGTTTCCCGGGCGACGACCCCGATAAATTCGCGGCAATCGAAAACGTAACCGTACTGAAAAACGAGCGTTTTTCCTTTCAGATAATCGTTCGTGCGGAAAACGAGCAACGCTGCACCTTTACGCGGCTTAAGCTGCGCGGAAAACTCGCCCGCCGAGCCGAAATACGCGCGGTTGAGTACGTTGCGTCCAAATACCCGTGCTACCCGGACAAAAACGACGATATGTATTTAAACAAGCAGCCCGGTCTTTACCCCGACCTGTTGCAGCCGCTTTCCGAAAATGACCGCGTTCCGCTCGTAACGGGAGAAGCCAAAGCGTTTATGGTGACGATAGACGATAGCGGCGACTTTTCGGGCGACACGGCGCTTTCCGTAACGCTGCTCGCGGACGAAAACGTTTTGTTCTCTAAAAAACTGAAAATTCACGTTATTGACGCACTTTTACCCAAGCAAACGCTTATAAATACGCAGTGGTTCCACGGCGACTGTCTGTCGACGTACTACGGCGTTAAGGTTTTCTCGGCAAAATGGTGGAAAATAGTCGAAAACTTTTTATCCGTTGCCGCAAAAAACGGTCAGAACATGATTTTAACGCCGGTGTTTACGCCCGCGCTCGACACGCTCGAAGGCGGCGAACGCCCCACCGTTCAACTTGCGGACGTTTACGTCGACGAGAACGGAAACTACTCGTTTAAGTATGAAAACCTCGATAAATGGCTGGATTTGTGCCAAAAAATCGGGTTCGAATACTTCGAAATCGCGCACTTTTTCACGCAATGGGGAGCCGCTCACGCTCCGAAAATCATGGCACACACGCCACTCGGTTATAAACGCATATTCGGCTGGGAAACCGAAGCCGCAGGCGAGCAGTACTCTCGATTTCTGAGCGCGTTTATTCCCGACTTTCTCGCGCACATGAAGCAAAAAGGGCTGGACAAACGCTGCTATTTCCACGTTTCCGACGAGCCGAACGACCGCAATCTCGACAGTTACAAAAAGGCGAAAGCGATTATCGAGCCGCTGCTTGAAGGTTATCCGATAACCGACGCGCTTTCGCACTACGAATTCTACGAAAAAGGCATAGTTTCGCTTCCCGTCGTCGCGACCGACCGCATACACACGTTTATAGACAATAACGTGAAAAATTTGTGGGCGTACTACTGCTGTTGCCAATGCAAAGACGTGAGCAACCGCTTTTTCGCGATGCCCGGCGCGCGCACGAGATGCATAGGTTTTCAGATGTTCAAGTACGGCATAAAAGGCTTCCTGCACTGGGGCTACAACTTTTACTACTCGCAATACTCGATGTCGTTCGTCGATCCGTATCTCGACAGCACAGGCAACTACTTCACTCCCTCGGGCGACTGCTATTCTGTCTACCCCGCAAGAGACGGCACTGCGCTCGAAAGCATACGCTTGCTCGCTTTTTACGAAGCCCTTCAGGACATGCGTGCGTGCGAATTATGCTCGTCGCTCATCGGAAAAGAACAGACGGTTGCGCTGCTCGAAAGCGTCATCGGCGAAATACGCTTCGACAAATGCATCGGCTCGTCCACGGTTCTACTCTCTGCGCGCCGGAAAATCAACGAGGCTATCGAAGCCGCATTAAAATAAAGAACCTATAATTTTCAGCGTAAAAAAACCGTGCGATCGAACGTGACCGCGCGGTTTTCGTTATTTTATTCGTTTTCGGATTCAACCGATTTTTTCGATTTTGTCGTACTCGACCTTTTCGAGAGTCAAGCCCTTGGGCGGCAGCGTGAGAACGTTTTCTAGACGAGTGCCGCCGTTAAGCGCAGCCGCAATATCGCCGGTTGTTATTTTCCCCTGACCCGCCGCCACGACCGCTCCGGACATGATTCGCACCATGTTGTACAAAAAGCCGTCGCCGCGCACAATAAACTCGTAAAAGTCGGTTTTTTTGTTTATCTCCGCCGAAAAAATCGTTTTAACGGGCGACGAGTGCGACGAACTGTCGGTTTTAAATGCCGAAAAATCGTGCTTTCCGACGAAAGCCGAGCACGCCGCACGCATATTCTGCTCGCTGAGGCTGCCCTTGACGAAATAGGCGTCGCGGTTTATAAGCGGCTTGATATGTTCGCCACAATAGAAGCGATAGACGTACGTTTTGCTCACCACGTTTTTGCGCGCGTGAAAATCTTTTCCAACCTCGACGCTGCTCTGGCAAACGACGTCGCCGGGCAGAAATCGGTTGAGTTTATAGCACACTCTGTCCGCCGGGAGTTTCGTGTCGGCGTCGAAATGAAAAAAGTACTGTCTTGCGCTCACGCCGGCGTCGGTACGACTACAACCTTCCGCCTTGATTTTGCTTCCGAACAATTTTTCGAGCGCGGTTTCGACCGCTTCCTGCACCGTTTTCGTATTGTCGTTTCGCTGCCAGCCGCCGTAATTTTTCCCGAGGTATTGAAGTTCCGTCAAAAATCTTCTCAAAGTTATTTTGCCACCGAATTGATGTATTTTTTGAATTCGGACAGTATTTCGTCCACGAGCGCGCCGTTTTCACTCTCCGCCATGACTCGTACTTTCGGCTCCGTACCGGACATACGCATGATTATTCTGCCGTTACCGGCGAGTTTCTGCTCGCTTTCTTCCAGAAGGTGCAGAATCCACTTGTCGTACATTATAGCAGGCTCGGCGTATTCCGCTATCGCCTTTTGCGGCACGAGCGCGAGTTTTTCGGGAGCGTGCAGTTCGCCGTCGCGGAACAGTGCTTTGGTCAAAAATATCGCGCTGAGTATTCCGTCGCCCGTAGTAGCCGCAGGATAAACGATGTAGTGCCCCGACTGTTCGCCGCCGAGGTTATAGCCGTTGCGGTACATAAGGTCACAGATGTGCTTGTCGCCGACAGGAGTGCGCAGCAATTTTTTGCCGTCTTTCATCAGCGCTTTTTCGAGCGCGAGATTGTTTAGTACCGTGCCGACCACCACGTTGTCTTTAAGCGGAATACTCTTGCTTATGTTATACAGAACGGTGTCGCCGTCAATCACTTCGCCGTCCATGACCACGGCAAGACGATCGGCGTCGCCGTCGAACGCAAAGCCGAGGCGGCAGTCGGTGCCTTCCATGCTTCTTGCGACGTAGTCGGGATGAAGCGCGCCGCAACCGCTGTTTATCTTTTCTCCGCGAAGAGAACTGTTATCCACCATCACGGTCGCACCCAGCGATTCGAAAACCTGCTTTGCAACCGTTGCCGACGCTCCGTAAGCGCAGTCGAGCCACACTTTAAGACCGGAAAAATCGGCGTCCGCCGTAGCGGTTAAAAAGTCGATATATTTCTTTCTCGCCGCGACGTAATTTACCGTTTTGCCCTTTTCGCCCTCGAACACGGGCGGATTGTCGATGTAGTATTCGATGCTGTTTTCCTGCTCGGGCGTGAGTTTTATGCCGTTGCAGTCGAACACTTTAATGCCGTTGTATTCGGGCGGATTGTGCGACGCGCTTATCATAACGCCGCAGCGCGCTTTCGTGGTCACGGCGAGATGAGCCACGGCAGGCGTGGGCAGTATTCCGAGCAACACCGCGTTTCCGCCTGCCTCGGTTATGCCGTCCACAATGGCTTTTTCGAGCGCCGAACCCGAAACTCTCGTATCGCGTCCGACGACGTAGTCGCCTTTTCCGAAGTATTGGCAAAGCGCCTTACCCGTTTTATACGCAAGAGAAGCGTCCAGTTTTTCGCCGTACTTTCCCCTTATTCCGTCCGTTCCGAAGTATTTCATTTATCTCCGTCTCCTATTTTTATTTCGCGCGCGAACACAGTACCGATTTCGTGCTAATTTTTCGGTTTTGCGCGATTATTGCATGTTTTTTTGCCGACTTATTCTCAATCGGCTTTGTTTTGCTCTTCCGTAGGCTTGTTTTCCGTCGATTCGTCCTTGTTCTTGCGGAAAAACGCCTTGAACAAAAGAACGATCACGACCACGACCGCGATCGCAGCCACTGCCAATATAATAATATTTATGACGCGCTGCGGCAGGAAGGTACACAGAAGAGCCAGTATTCCGCACGCGACGGCGTTCCCCGCCAGCACGGAAATGAGCGCTTTATGGTATTTAAGTCCGATTATCGAGCCTACCGCGCAGCCCGTCCACACCCCGGTCAGCGGCAGCGGTATGGCGACGAATATGAACAGTCCGAGCATTTTTTTTAAATCCGACCCGTTTTTATCGACGCTAAGCGACTTTTTGGCGAACTTTTCGTACACGGCTTCGCCGAGTTTGCGGAAAACTTTGGTTTTGGACAGCCATCTGATAAACGGGATAAGAACGAGCAGCAATAGCGGCGCCGGCAGCGACGAGCCGAGAAATCCGATAAAAAACGACTGCCACGCTTTATATCCGCAGGTGAGCGCCATCGGTACGGCAAGCCGCGCTTCGACTATCGGGAGCATGGCAAGGATAACCACGGCTATCCAGGGATAGTCAAGTCTGTCCATAAGAATATTTTTAAGGTTTTCGATTGCCTGATCGAGCATTCTTCACTCCTTTATGCTAGCCTGCATAGTATTTATTATAGTGCTTTTTTTCTCGTTTGTCAATTATTTGGCTATAACGGTTGACAAAGGCGCGCGTTTATGTTTTAATATATGAATACGCAAGCAGCGACGTCGGCACCGAAAACGACGGATAAAGCAATTAGCACGGGTTTACCCGCTATGGCGCGGCGCGGACTTGCAAAAAAGGAGACGGACTTAAATGTGTGGAATAGTAGGATTTACGGGCAGACGGCAGGCTGCTCCCGTTTTGTTTGCCGGACTTAAAAAACTGGAATACCGCGGCTACGACAGCAGCGGCGTCGCGACCATAGACGAGGGCTCTGTTCACCTCGTCAAGACCAAGGGCAGAGTGAGCGATCTCGTCGAAAAATCGAAGGACGGCGCGCTTCTTCCCGGCTTTTTCGGAATAGGTCACACGCGGTGGGCGACGCACGGCGCTCCGTCCGACGTGAACGCGCACCCGATGGTATCGAACGGCGGCAATTTCGCACTCGTACATAACGGAATCATTGAAAATTACGCTGTTATAAAAGACGAACTTATCGCGTCGGGCTACACTTTCAAGTCGGAAACCGATACGGAAGTGCTTGTCAATCTTATCGAGCGCGAATACGAATCGTGCCGCGACGTGCTTACGGCTTTGTCGAAAGCGATATCCGAGGCGCGCGGCTCGTTTGCGCTCGGGCTTATCACGCCGCTCTGTCCGGGAGAGATTTTTGCCGTACGTCGGCATGCTCCGCTTATCGTGGGCGCAGGCACCGATTTCAACATGATTGCCTCCGACATACCCGCGCTTTTAGGAAAAACCGATAAAGTCGTTATTCCCGACGAGGACTGCATCGTCCGTCTGAGTGCCGATAAAATTGCGCTTTACGACGGCAATCTCGAGCCTGTCGAGCCTAAATACAATTATTTCGAGACTTCGGAAAACGACAGCGACAAAGACGGTTTTCCGCATTTTATGCTGAAAGAGATATATCAGCAGCCCGAAGCGGTCGGAAAAATACTTCTGGATACCGAGAGGACTGCTCGGATGTCGGCGTTCCTGAAAGAAAAATTCGGCGGTTTTCCGCAAAAAATAGACGTGGTCGGCTGCGGCTCGGCATACCACGCAGGTCTGGTCGGCAAATATTTCATCGAAAGCGTCGCGCGTATTCCGGTTGAGGCGTACACCGCCGGCGAATACCGTTACAAGGGAGTCATCACGGGCGAAAAAACGCTGACGGTGATAATCAGTCAGAGCGGCGAAACGGCTGATTCGCTTGCCGCGCTCAAAGAGGCGAAGTCGCTGCACTCCCCCGTTCTCGGCATTGTCAACGCGGAATTTTCCTCGATTGCGCGCGAGAGCGACTGCGTATTTTTCACCGATGCCGGCACGGAAATCGCCGTTGCAACCACGAAAGGCTACTGCACGCAGGTTGCCGCTTTATTCAGACTTGCGCTGGCTCTTTGCGTTGACCGCGAAAAAATCGCGTACTATTCGAGCGAATTTGCTCGCGTTCCGGCGCTTATGAGTGCGGTTATAAACAGTCGCGACAAGATTTTCTCGGCGGCAAAGTACGTCGCTTCGCGCGAGGACGCTTATTTTATCGGCAGGTGCTGCGACTACGCCACCGCGTGCGAGGGCGCGCTCAAACTCAAAGAAATTTCGTACATACACGCCGAAGCGTATGCGGCAGCCGAACTCAAGCACGGCACGATTTCGCTTATCTGCGAGGGCGTTCCGGTGATTGCTTTGTCGTTCGATCCCGCTCTCGACGAGAAAATGCTGTCGAGCGTTAAAGAAGTGCGTTCGCGCGGCGGCGTTGTGTTCGGGATCACGTCCTCTTCCGACGTTCGCTGGGCTAAGGAATGTTCGGCGGTTATCGATATTCCTGCTTGCGATCGTTTTATAAGCGCGCTCGTCGCCATACCGGCACTGCAACTTCTCGGTTACTACGCGGCTGAAATGCGCGGCTGCGACATCGATAAGCCTCGCAATCTCGCCAAATCCGTAACCGTCGAATAACTTACTTTTTTGTAAAAAAGTAGGCAAAAAACTTTTGGGCTAGGGGAATAATAAAACAAGGTTGGTTTTTCTGCTTAAACTTCGCAGATTAACCAACCTTGTTTTCTTTGTAAAAAAGTGGACAAAAAACTTTTGAGTCAGGTGTTCGTCAATGCCAAGGTTGGTTTTTCTGCTTATGTGTGGCGGATTAACCAACCTTGTTTTTTGGAAAAAAACAGGCAAAAAACTTTTGTGCTAGAATTGTTTGGCAAACGCACTCGGCTTGTGACCCCTTGTAGGGGAGGGGCGCGACGCGTTAAGCGAATAGTCCGGTGGACTATTCGTAGCCAAAGCGGGAAGCAATTTATAATTGCGACCCGGACTCCCCCCTCCCTCAAACCGGAAGTTAGGTTTTTAACATACGCCGATACAGAACGATCCACCAGTCACCTGACGGCGCCAGCCCCCTTTGCGAAAAGGGGCCTTTAAATAAGGTCGATTGCTTGATAGAACAGGCTATCAAACTCAAAAGTTTTTGATTTTACTTTTTACAAAAAGTAAACGGGACAGGCGTCCGTTGGCTGTCCCTGCAAAAAAACGGTGAAATTATTTAAAAACATGCAAAAAGGCTCGCTTACACATGAAGGGAGCCTTTTTTGTCTTGTAATTATAAGAACTTATTTAATCTTTTGTTCGATAAGCGTTCGAAAAAATCGTTACTCGACGCCGTAGAAGAACTCGTTACCGCTTTGCGCGTTGACTTTTTTCTCCCCTGTTGCTCCGTTCTTTTCGATATACGATTCCATTTGCTCGCGTTCGAGATAGGACGTGTCGCAAGTGAACGGATTGACGTACTTGGGATTCGTCACGCCGATATAGAATTTATTATTGGTAACCGCGCAGCCCGTTATCGACCAACTGCTTTCGAACGCCTGAGCGCCGTCCAGCGTTCCGATAAGTCCGCACACGTTGTGATAGCCCTTGAACTTTGAATCCGTCACTCTGCATTTTGCGAGGTTGACTTTCGCTCCGGCGCGCAGATTGCAATGTCCGATTATCGAGCCGAGACGAATGGAGAAATTGGCAGGCGACGCGGAAATCTCGCAGTTATTGAAAACCAGACGCTCGCCGGTGAAAATGCCGCCGATCTGTCTGCCGACGACAAAGCCCGACCACGATCCGGTGGTCGTAAGCACGGCATTCTCGAAAGTAACGTTTTTGACCGTGAGCGTTGTGTTGAGCCGTCCGAACATAGCGCACAGATTTTTCGAGTCGCCGTCGGCAATGCCTTTCCCGTCCAGCGTCAGACCGACGATTTTATGAGCCAGCCCGTCGATCGTGAGCGAAGAAACGCTTTCGTCAAGGTCGATCGGAGTCCAAACATAGCCGCTGATATCTATATTGTCGCCGAGATAAATCGTTTTGCCCGACATCGATTTTTTGGAAAGTTTGGACGTATACGGCGCGGCAGGCGTGTATGTGTTCGTCATAATCGCGTTAAAGTTTTTAAGTCCGTCGGCGGTCTTAACGGTGATTTTCGAAGTTTCGGCGTCGGAAACGAGTATGCCGTTTGCTATAAAATGAGCGGTGCGCTCACGTTTTATTTCCTCTCCGCATTCGGTGCAGGTGTAAACGTCGAATACGCCTTCGTCTGTCGTTATCGTGGTTTTATCGGTTGCCGTATTCTCGTCGTGAACGTGCTTCTGCGAACACGCCGTAAATGCGAGCATACACACGGCAAGTATTGCACAAGAGATAACTGTCAGCGTTTTTTTCATCATGGCTTCTCCTTATTTATTTGACTTAATATATGATAATTCTACCACAAATTACCGCTTTTGTCAATAGAAACAAAATTTGTTTTTCTATTTTGACCGCATTTAAAGTTTACGGGAGGGTGGAGTCCGGGTGCAATTATAAATTGCTTCCCGCTTTGGCTACGAATAGTCCACCGGACTATTCGCTTAACGCGTCGCGCCCCTCCCCTACAATGTAGCACAAACTGATTGCGTTTACAAACAAGGTTTAATATCCTGCAATACAAAAGCAGAAAAACCAACCTTAATATTAACGTACACCTAACCCAAAAGTTTTTTGCCTGCTTTTTTACAAAAAAGTATGGCGGACAGTAGGTAGTGCCCTGTCCCTACAAGAAGAAGCCAAAAGTGCGTCTATCAATCACTCCTAGCACAAAAGTTTTTTGCCTACTTTTTTACAAAAAAGTAGGCGCCCGAACGAAAATTCGGACGCCATGCTGTTTTTGATTGTAAGGCTTGCGCCTGTTTAACGATTTTGATTACGCTTTAACTACAGTGTACCAAGTATCGCTGCCGTGTACTTCGGAAACAACTGTGTATCCTTCTGCAACGAAATTTCCGTGCGGATTTTCGCTTGCGCTGTCCGAGGGATCGAAGTTGACGAAAGTACCGCCGGTGATAGAAATCTTAGCGGAGCCGTCTTGCCAAGCCGAATCGATACAGTTAATAAGGAATTTATAGCCGTATCGCGGATCACTGTACGGTTCGCAGGCAAAGAAACCGCCGTTAATGATAAGCGTTCCTTTCTGAACCTGAATAGCGGTGCCGCCGCCATAGTAGTTACCGCCGTTAACGGTAAGAGTTGCTCCGTTACGAACGTTTATTCCGTAACCGCCGTTGACACCGGTGTCGATTCCGCCCTCTTCGGTTGCATTGATGGTGGTGTTCGCATCAACGATAAGGGCACAGAAATTTTTATTATTATTTCCCATGTTATCGGGCGAAACGATTTTTGCGTTGAGATTAAGCGTAGTAGGCGCGGATACGATCAGTCTGTCTTCAACCTTATCGATATCATTTACATCGGTAACATCCCAAGGCTTAATGTTCTTTTTTACTTCAACGTTGCCGCCGGTTGTGAACACGTTCTTAAGAGCGGCTGCGGTTTCGGGCTTAGCCACAACGGTGTACCAAACGTCACCGTTGGACTGTTTTTTCTCCACAACGGTGTAGCCTTCTGCCACAACGATTTTGTTGGGATCTACATCGTCGCCATTAGCAGGATTCTGATTTACGAACGTACCGCCGTAAACATTGATTTTCGATTCGCTGCTATTTTTGACATTAAGAACATAGTATTTTCCGCCATAAGTACATTCGCTCTTGAAGAAGCCGCCGTAGATATTGACGGTTCCGTCGTGAGCATAAACGGTGGAGTTTCCGAGTCCGTTTGCGTCGCCGCCTACGGTAAAGGTTCCGCCGTAGATATTAACGGTTGCGCCGTCCCAAGCAGAAACGCAGAGGTTATCTCCGCCTTCGCCTCCGTCGTATACGCCGGAAACGATATTAACAACGGTATTTGCACCGGTTGCTTCAACGACTCTGTCGTTGGGATTAAGTCCGATTGCGCCTTCGGTGAGAGTTACTTCACCTTCGGTAATCTGATTGACTACGCTTCCTGCGTTTTCGTCATACTTGTTGTCGATGCTGTCGTATTCTACGGGCGCCTGCGTTGCGTATACGCTGACTGCGATATTCGCTACCGACAGACCCATATATTCGTTGCCTGCTTCTTCGTTCATTTTAGCCGAAAGAGCAATGGTGTCGTACGCCACATTGTCGGTCGTGCTTGCTTCGAGCGTGTTGGCAAGGATAGTGGAGCCGTATGCGCCGGTCTTGGCAGGAAGTTCTTCGCCGTTTTTGGTGACTTTTGCGGTGAAGGAGATAACTTCGAGCAGTTTTACGTCGCCGGTTGCGCCGGAAAGCGTAACTCTGTATTTAAGCGCGAGGTTGCCGTTGTTCACGATACGGAGCAGGGGCAGTTTGTAGGTGCAGCCGGGTTCCCAAAGGATATTTGCGTCTGCGACCATTTCGCCTGCCGCGTTAGTTTTGATAAACGAAAGGGTTTTGCCTTCTGCGGTAACCCATTCGTCGCCTTCCTGCATTTCGAGAGCGACGTCGAGCGTACCGGACTGAATGGTGTTTACGTTGGTTTTCGCTTCGTCGGTGAACCAAGCGAAGGTTGCTCCTGCAATCAGGCTGACGCAAAGAGCGATAGCGGCGATTGCCGGAACTATGATTTTTTTAATACTTTTCATAATTATTCCTCTGTTTTATTCGATTTAAGGTATAATTCTTGTCGATTACTTGGAAACGGTGTACCAGGTGTCTTCGCCTACTTTTTCGGAAGTAGTAGTGCAACCGGCGCCGAGCACGATTTTTCCGGTTTTGGCGTTCACGGGATCGACCACGGTTACGCCGGGCTCATAGTTTCTGAACGAGCCGCCGTTTACGGTAATGGTGCAACCGGCAGTTGAGCCGTCCTGATGATTGAGAACAAAGTTAGTTACGTTTGATGCGCTTGCGGTTTCGAATTTGCCGCCGTTAATCACAACGGTTGCCTTGCTTCCGCTGGCAGTACTGGTCATAACGTAAATGCAGGCAGTTTCTTTGCTCGTTCCGTAGAAGTGACCGCCGTTTATCGTGAGTTTGCCGAAGTTACCGACTCTTACGGCGGAAGTAACCTTATTGTTAAAAGATTCATTCGATCCGATAACCGCACCGGTCTGCGCTTCGCTGCTGTCGTTTATGGTAAGTTTACCGCTCTTGCCCGCGATATTGAACACGCCGCCGTTGTTAGGTTTAACACCTTCCGCGTATTCGAGTTTAACAGAGTGTCCGTTAAGGTCTACGACGTAAGTCTTTCCGGAGAGATAGATTTCGTTGGTCACGACAACGTCTTTGGTAAACTTGAAGTAACCTTTTAAATTTCCCATGAGATAAGCCTGATCCCCGGTAGAGATAAGATAAGGTTCATCCTCGGTTCCTTTACCCGCTCCGTCTATCAGAGTGAACGGTGAGAAATCGGTGGTCGTGAACGTAAGTTTTCCGGTCGAAGCATCGTAATAGTACTCGTTCGCTTTACTAATATCTCTTACTCTTGAAACCAACGTCATTGTTTTATCTTTGTGATAGAACGACATAACGTTGAGATTTTTGTCCATCTGCATGGTAATCGTGAAGTATTTGCCTTCCGCTGCGGTGACTTTTTCTCCGTTCTGATCGACAAGGCTGATATCCATGCTTATTGCATTGGCACCGGTAACGATTTCTATATTAGCGGGTGCAGTGGCGGCCTTTTTGGTAAGCGTAAGTTGAGCAGCGTCCGTGCTTCCCTCGGGAGCAGTGAGCGTTAAGGTGGGATTCTCTTCGCTGTCTTTAAGAACGGTGTTGCCTTCCGTTTTTACGGTTGCGTTAGCGAAAGTAAATTCGCCGGCGTCTTTATCGTAGTCGTTTCCGTTGCTGTCGTATTCGTACGAAGCCTGCATTGCGAAGACTTGCACATAAACGTTGCCGACAGAAAGACCCTTATAGTCGTTACCTGCTTCTTCACTCATTTTTGCGGTGATTTCGATGGTATCGAACGCTTTAACGTCGCCGGTTGCGGGAACGAGCATGTTCTCGGCGATTACCGAGCCGTATGCGCCGGTCTTGGCAGGAAGTTCTTCGCCGTTTTTGGTGACTTTTGCGGTGAAGGAGATAACTTCGAGCAATTTGAGGTCGCCGGTTGCGCCTGCGAGCACGACGCTGTATTTAAGAGCGAGGTCGCCGTTGTTTACGACGCGGAGCATGGGCAGATTGTAAGTGCAGCCGGGTTCCCAAAGGATATTTGCGTCTGCGACCATTTCGCCTTCCGCGTTAGTTTTGATGAACGAAAGGGTTTTACCTTCTGCGGTAACCCATTCGTCGCCGTCCTTCATTTCGAGCGCGACGTCCAATTTTCCGGACTGAATTGTGTTTACGTTGGTTTTCGCTTCGTCGGTGAACCAGGCGAAGGTTGCTCCTGCAATCAGGCTGACGCAAAGAGCGATAGCGGCGATTGCCGGAACTATGATTTTTTTGATGTTTTTCATTTCTTTTCTTTCCTTATATTATAACATTTAGCGTTGCTATAATTTATTTTCGGAATATTCGGCTGCTATTATTCGGCTACACGCTGAACGGCGGTAACGATCATATCGAACTTGACTTCCAGATTCTGAGCCTTATTGTTGGTTTCGTCTGTCGTGACGTTTTCAAATTCGATTTTGATTTTGAAAACTTTGGCAGCGTCGTTTTTAGCCATTTTACCGCTGACTATTTCGACGAGATTGCCGTCACCGTCCTGAATATAATCGGACAGATATTTTCCCGTTGCGACTCCGTCAACGTAGACCTTCATCTGCTTAGCAAGTTCGTTGCTTACCGACGTCAATTTAAGGCATACCTTATAGTCGAACGCAACGCTGCCGTTATTGGACAGTTTCATGGTTGCTTCGTACGAAGACGTGGGCGCGACGAGCTCGTTTTCTCCGATGCCGAACACGTTCTGAGTGTTGGGCGCCGAAAAATCCTTGAGAGTGTTGTCTTCTTCGGACTTCTGATAGCCGGTCACTTCGTCAAGGCGATACTTTTCGAGGTGCGTACGTTCGAGTTTGAGTTGAAGCGTTCCTGCCTGCAAGTGGTTTTCCACTTTGGCTCCGCTGCTGAACAACGCATACGTTCCGGCAACCAGCAGAACCGTGCACATCATGATCATGAGTGCGGACACAAGCACTGCTCTTAACTTTCTTTTTGCCATTGTTGTTTTAATCCTCCTGTTCAGATTTATCTTTTTCGAGCGCGGAAGACAGGCAATTGCCGCTTCCTGCGCACGGTCGGATACTTTACTTACGGGCGTCGGCTTCCGCCTTTGCCTCGTCTTGTTTTACCGCGGCTTCTTTTTTAGCCTTTCTTGCTTTGGCGCGGTCAATTTCTTCGATGACTACGTCGCGAACCACTATGGCTACGCACACGACCGATATTACTATCGCAATAATGATGAACACTTTAATTAACGTATACATTATATGTTCCTCCTGCTGTTTAACAGCCTGAATTTACGCTTTATCTCCGTCATCGGGAGTTTTTTACTCGTCGTTCCGATTATCGGAGTTTTGCTGCTCGGTTTGGGCGACGGGCTGATTGTTCTGAGCCTGTTGCATTTGTTCGAGTTGTTTGCGAAGCCGTGCTATTTCGTCGTCCTTTTCAGCCTTTTCGGCTTCCTTTTTAGCCTTTTTATCGGCGTTTATGACCGATATGATTTTAATCGTTTCGAACGCTATCACGATGAGGCAGGGAATAATTATTATAAACACCAATCCCCACGGACTTTTCATTGCGTACACGAGCAGTCCCAAAAGGTAACTCTGACCTTCGACTTTACCTATTATATAGTTGAAGCCGTCTTTCGTGGTGTCGATGACCTGCTGTCCGACCGTTTCCGCGCTCGCCTTGTTGTCGCCTTCGAGCGTGATTATGTATCCGCCGCCTTCTTTTTCTTTTATAGAAACGATACGGTGCGTTACCACCTTGTTCGCGCCGGAAAGTTGATCCCACTGGAAGGTGAGAACGTCGCCCACGGCGAGTTTCGCGCACCACGCGTTAAGCGCAGTCTGATCGTCGGGCGTGGGTGCGGTTTTGATGAACACGCAACTTTTTACGGGGATACTCTTGATTTTAAATTTGCTGACGTCGGTCTGATCGCTTTTTTCCATCGATCCGGACATAACGAATCGCAGTTGATAACCGAACACGGTCGCCGTTCCTTCGCTGGTTTTCTTTGCCGCGACGGTGACGCCGAGCACGAACAGAGCAAAAGCGATAACCAGCACGAACAGCACGTCGAGTGCTATTCTAAGCACTTTTTTTGCCGTTATCTGCCACGGTTTCAATTCTTTTGCGACTGCGTCGGTGCCACCGGGTTGGTTTTGCCGAGCGCCGTTATTCTGTTCGCCGTCTTTATTTTCGAGCGGCTGCTTGTCGTCGTCTGCCATTCTCTGCTCCTTATCTACAGCGTTGCGATCAGTTCGATGTCGAACGACGCCTCCGCGCCCTGCGCTTCGTTACCGGTTTGCAGAGGCATACTGTACTTAACGGTTATTTCGGTTGCGCCTTTTCCGAGCGAAATTTCTCCGCCGAGAAGTTCGGCGAGTTTTTTACTACCCTCGGCAAGATTTTCGCCGTCGGTGGTTATTTCGACGTCGATATAATCTTTGATTTTTCCGTCGCCGACGAATTTAAGCACTATCGAATAGTCCTTCGCGTTTTCCGCTTTAAGACGAATGACGTACTGTTTTTCCGTACCGGGACAGATGTCCGTAAAATCGACTTTAAGGTTTTCGGTCGTATTTCCGTCAAGAGTAATCTCGATGTCCGCCGCCTGCTTTTCGTCGGTTTTCTTGTCGAGAGTAGCCCAAATGAGGATGCCGACGAGCGACATCACTATCAGAAGACATATCAAAATGTAAGCTGTGGTTTTTTTCATTCCGATTCTCGAACAACATTAAATTCCTTTCGTAACGTATGCACTGAAAGGTATAATTATTATATATCGTAAGCGTGTATTCTGTCAAGCAAAAATCAGCACTTTTTGCAGAATTTTAAAATTTCTTTATCACGACAATTGTCCGAATCGACCGATTTTTGTGCAGTTTAGCCCGATTATTGCCACTTTCTGACAAATTCGGGAATTTAAGGAAAATCTCCCGGAAAACCCGTTAATTTTTTGTAAATTTTTTGTTGGCTTTCATGAGGTCGTCGATAAACTGCTCGTCGAGCGCGGTGAGTTTGTAGTTTTTGTCGTAAATCACGGCGTCTTTATACGTTCGGACGAAATCGGAGCAAGGCCGCTGAACCAGTCCGAAGCGGCGAGCGGTCTGCTCTCCGACGGGAGTGGACCAGGTGAACGCATGCGGATTCGCGCTTAAAATGACCAGTCTGCCGCCTTTATCGCCTGAAAAAATGCGACGGGCGGAGCAGTCTGCCGGCGTTTCGTTTTTGACGGCGTAGGCTGCGGAAATAGGCACGAACGGGTCGTCGCTGACCAGTTCGACGTAGTTTACGAGGTCCTTCATCTGCACTTTTTCGGCGGTCGCGAGCGGACTGAACGAACTGACGGTTAAAACGTAGTCGAATTCGCCCACAATGCGACAGGCAAGGTTTTTACTCTCGGCAAATCGCAGAAAATCCTGCTCGAACGCCACTCCGAACCGTACGATACCCAGTTTGCAGTCGCCTTCCAGCACGCTGCGGATAGTACCGGCGGCATTGTCCTCGCGGAAGAAAGCGTCGCACGCGGGCAGGTCGTTTATGCGCCTCGAAAATTCGCCGAAAGCGTTCGCGACGTACTCGGAATGCGGTGCGGAAAGCGAAAAATAGGTGCGTTTATCCTTGGCAGAGCGAAAATCCTCTTCCATTTCCTCGATTTCTTTTAATATTTTTCTGCCTTCGTTCACCAGTTTTTCGCCGTCGGAAGTCAGTTTTATACCCTTCGAACTGCGGTCGAAAACGGTTATGCCGAGGTCTTTCTCGAGTTCTTTTATCGCTCGGGAAAGGTTGGGCTGAGCCACATACAGTTCTTCGGCGGCTTTTGTGAGCGACCCTGCTTTCGCGACGGTTACGGCGTATTTGAGATAAAGAATGTTCACTGTCGATCCTCCGATTATATTTTACCGCAAAACGCGGCTTTTTTCAACCTTTTTCGGCATTATTTCCGGTTTCGGCGGCTGTTTTTTCCGATTATTGCTTTTTTGCGGCTTTCTTTTTCGGAACGGGCGTTATTTTTTCGAGCGCGCGCACGAGGGCGGCAAGCGTTTCTTTCTCGTCGGGATCGACGACGTAATGCGGTTTCGCTCCGTCGTAAGGCAGGGCGGATTCCGCCGAATCGCCGAGAATCGCGGTGGTTTCGGGCAAAATTTTGACGAACACGGTGTTGTCGCACAGCAGAAGCACGGGTTTGTCGTTTACATACACCATGTACTCGCCGAACATTTTTTTGCAGCGTATCGAGTCGTAGCCGTCGATTTGCGACATGACGAACTCGGTAAATTCGATTGATGTAGCCATATTTTTTCTCCTTTTAAAGTTTTTCGGTTATAGCGGCACGCTCCCACTCTTCCATGCGTTCGAGGTCGTGCGGCAGATGCAGCCAGTGTTCGCCGCCCTGAATGACGATTAAGCGACAGTCGTTTTTCTCGGCGAAATCCTCCACCGTTTTTCTCGGAATGAGCGTATCGCCCTCGGCGTAAAGAATATGCGTCTTTTTGCACAATGCGACGGGGATATTTTCTTTTGCAAATTCGTAATAACGCTCGGAAAGCACTGCGCCGCCGTCCGTAACGATTCCCTTTTCCTCGCGCAGGCGCCGCTCGCTTACGTTCGCCGCCGCCATCATGCCCTCGATCATGGCTCGCATATCGAGTAGCGGCGACGAGAGCAGGCACTTATCGATTTTTTCGCCTTTCAGGGCAAGCAGCGAAAAGTACGCTCCTATGCTTGTAGCGCGGACGGAAAGTGAGCAATAGCGCGCTTTCGTTTGGTCGAACACCGCTTTTATTTCGGGCAGAACTTTCCACGGCACGAAGTTTTCCACGTCCGTTCTTATTCCGTGACCGGGCAGGCCGAGCGCAACCACGTCGTAGCCGAGCGGTCCTGCGATCGAATAGAGCCGAGCCGCCTCGCCTTTGTTTCCGCCCTGACCGTGAACGAACAGAAAAGCCTTGTCGCTTTTTCCGCCGTACACCGCCACGGGGACGCCGCTTATAAGTAATTCTTTGTAATTTTCGTTAATTTCGGTCGTTATCATAGTAATTGTTCCTCAAAACCGCCGATTTACTCGGCTTCGGATTTCTCGCACAGCGTTCTGAATTTGCCTTTTCTGCACCTTATGCTCGTGAATTTCGAGTGCTTAACGCCGGCTATGTCGTCCGCGAGGACGGCGAGGTTTTCGTATTTACCGTTGGTGTGATGCACGAACACGTACCAGGCGCTACGCATTTTTCCGTTTGTCGCTTTAAGGAAGGCGCGGACGGGCGAGGCTATCGAGAACACCCAGACGGGCGAGCAGATTATTATTCTATCGTATTTGGTCAGGTCTGCGGCGATCGGCTCTATCGGCATTTCCCAACGATGCATCCCGAATCTGCCGCACCACCAGAAGCCGAGCGTACCGTCGGTTTTTTCCGTGGATTTGATTTCATAGAGGTCCGCGCCGAGCGCGTTGGCATGCTCGTAAGCGATTTTGCGGACGTAGCCCAGTCGCGAAAAGTATACAACCAGCGTTTTCCCGTCTTTGCCGATGTTTTCGTAGTCGGCGGCGTTGAAATAAAAATGCTCCTGTTTATAGAACACCCACGCCGCGTAGCCGGTCACCGCCTGCAAAAATCCGAAAACGAAGTAAATCGTGGACATGAAATTGAGCGGAAACATGTAGAATTGGATGCAAATCCACAGCATGAGCGTTACGCCGAACGTTCCGCCCAGCACGACTCCGATTTTTTTATCGAAAAACAGCAGCGTCGCAGCAACGAGATTGGTTATGCCGTTGACGATAATCAGCATTATGCCCGAAAAAACGAAGTCGCGGAACAGTACGTCCGCAAACGGCAATTTTTTAAAGTAAGGCAGCATGCCTACCATGCCGATGGTTTCGCCCGTTGGGTCGATAAGCATCATAATTCCGCCCAGCATCGCTCCGATTCCGATGAACAGCGTCCAGAATATAAGGAATTTTTTGGTTGTTTTGTACCGCGATTTGGTTTTCATGAGTTTGGTCCTTTTTTGTCGATATCGATTATCGGCAGTGTTTGCGCAAGTTTAATTATATTTTATAACAAGTTCGCCGTTTTGTCAACGAACGCCTTACTTTTTTGAAAAAAAGTACCGCACTTTTTTGAAAAAAGTGGGCAAAAACTTTTGAGTTAGGGGGAAGTTTGATGGACGCGCTTTCGACTTCTTTCTGTATGGACAGGCGTCCTTTCGCTGTCCGCCTTAC
>CAKQDN010000027.1 GCA_934229275.1 uncultured Clostridia bacterium
AACTATATTTGCGCGAATTGAACGAAAGTGATTTTCAGTCACTTTATTCCGTTCTTGCCGATTCAGATATTATGAGCCACTACCCCCTTCATTTATGAAAAAGGCCAATGTTCCTTCATCACGCACGGCAACAACAATCGGAATGAAAAAAAATCGGCGAGTATATCGATTCCGAAAACCAAATAACCGAAATTTACGCAATTACCCGAAAAGAATGGAATCTGCTATTCCGCTAAAACAAAAATACGAACTCCTCACTTATGAAGCGTTCGTATTTTTTATTTGAAGTCGTTTTAATAATTACTGTTCGGCATAAGACGAATCGATTGCTTTTAATTCGTCTACGGAATCGATTTCGGTTATTTCGCCGCTTTGGACGGGATAAACCGTAAGATTTATATCGTTTAGACTTGCCCCGAGCACCTGATCCCAGAACAAATTATCGTTACCTTCCTGCTTGTATGCAGAATCTACGGCATCGGCAAGCGTTTTTGCGTCGTCTTTTTTCAGATAAGTTACGTCGCACAGATTATACGAATCGACTCCGCCTTTCTTAATAGCGGTTATCCGACCGTTTTCGTTCGTTTCGTAAAGCCAATCGCCCGAATACCCCTTTACCATTTTTCCGAAACCGTAAGAGCGGTCGAAATCACGACAAAAAACTGTATCGTCGGGAATGTACAAATCTGCATCGCAAATAAAGCAATCTTCATTTCCCATGTATTCGACTACGGTGTGCAGCGATGCAAGATTATTTTTACGATCATATTCCGCGTTTTCGACAAGCGTTATGTTAGGATATTTTTCGGGAAGAAAAGCGAACTGCTCTTTCAGATATCCGACTATTACGTAAATTTTCTTAACTCCGCATTTTTCAAGTGCTGCGATAATGGTTTCGATCATCGTTTTGCCGTGTACTTTTACAAGCGGCTTGGGCGTCTTGAGCGTTATAGGACGCAGTCTTTCGCCTTTTCCGGCAGCGGCAAGTATTGCTATTTCGTTTTTCATTCGTTTATCCTCTATATTTATATTTTCAACAATCGCAACAAAAGAATTGTAGCATTTTTTTGCGGTATTGTCAACGATACGCGGCTTACATTATGCCGCATCGCGTTTTTGCATTTATTCTATTTACCCTGATTCGAATTTACCGCTTCATCGATAAAACGCAACACTTCCGACCAGTCGTTCACTCTTTTATACTTTTTATCGGCGTTAACGTTTGCTTTGCTCGTAAACAAAACCGCGTTCACACCGGCGTCGATTGCGGCGTCGACGTTGTACAACATATCGTCAAAAAGAACGTCGATTCTATTCTCGACGCAAGCGGCTGCTTTATCCATAGAGCATACCAATTTATCATATACGATATTACCGTTTTTCAACTCTTCGACTGTCGTTTTATACGCATCGGTGTAAAACGAGTTCGTCCGAGCGGTAATTATAATGACCTTATGACCGCGCTCTCTCAATTTACGAACGCCTTCTGCGGCGTCCGGCTTAAAAGGCGTTTGAGCAACCGCTTTATCGTAGTAAGCACGACAAAAATCTAACTCGCGAGGTTTCCATTCGTCTGGAAGATTGCCGTACGAAATGCCTTTTTCTTTTAATTCCGATAAGTCGGCGCCGAAAAATTCGGCAACAAACGGCTGAAAATAATCAAACGAATTCGTCAGCGTGTCATCGATGTCTATGGCAATGTTCATATACACTCCATTCTCTTTTGTTTTAGTACATTTAGTATAGCATACGGAACGCGTTTTTGTCAATTGAACGCCACTACGTTTTATCCGAAAAATCTTTCGGCGTTTTCGTAAAGCAGTTTCTGTGCGCAACTTGCTCCGTAACGTTTCGATATGAAAAATTCGACTTTCGTCACGAGTTCGTCGTAATTTTCAAGTCCTTTAATCGGCTCGCTGCCATAAAAGTCCGTGCCTATCGCAACGTTATCGCATCCGAATTTATCTAGAAATCGGTAAATCGTATCGAAATAGCCGTGTTCATCCCCATTACTCACAAAATTCGGAACGGGCGTAAGTCCGACCAGTCCGCCATTTTCTATAATCGCCCGAACTTGGCTGTATTTCAGATTTCGTAAACACTTTTTATTCGAAAAAATCCCGGAATGAGTCGCAACAACTCTTTTAGCCCGAATTATAACCGAATAAAAAGATCGCTCGTTCAAATGCGACAGATCGATAATCACGTCTTTATCGTTAAGATAATCAACAAATTTTTCTCCGTGCGCAGTTAAATCGCCGTTTTCGTAAGCACCTCCTGCCAGTGCGTTGTTATAATTCCAGGTAAGCGAGCAGCAGGCAAGATTTTCGGTTATCAGAGCATCGAATTCTTTTCCGACTACGCTTGCGTCCTCGACGGAATATCTGCCACGCTCGGATAAAAACCTGCTCTTTTCGGTGAAATCGCTTAAATTGAGTTTAGTCGCCCAGACGGCGTACAGAATTTCACGGTCATTGTCGCGGTCGCTTTGAATTATATTCTCGGCTTTACCGAAATCGACTTCGCTCGTAATTAAATCGTTATGCAAATCGAATATGCGCATATGATTTTATATGCCGAACGATTTTTTCTCGTTAATAATACGCAAAAACGCTCCGAGCGAAATGCCCGAAGCGTTAATATGCGAATAATAATTATTCCTTGATGTTGAGATCTTTGAGAAGGTCTGCGAAAGGATTGTTGGAAGTATCTTCGCTCCATTCGACTTCTTCTTCGGTTTCAACCTTCTTGGTTTTAACTTTCTTTGCCTTCTTGTTTGCAGCCGCTTCGTCGCCTTCTGCCTTTGCAGGCTTTGCTTCTTCGGGCAGGCATGCTTTCATAGAAAGGTTGATCTTCTTGTTTGCTTCGTCGTAGTTAAGAACTTTAACTTCGACTTCGTCGCCGACTTTAACTACTTCGTTGATGTCTTTAACGAACGAATGAGCAACTTCGGAAACGTGAACGAGTCCTTCGATGTGGGGCTCGACTTCGACGAACACACCGAACGGAACAATGCTTACGACTTTACCCTTAAGCGTCGAGCCGACAGGATGTTTTTCCATGCAAGCAACGAACGGATGGGGCTGAAGTTGTTTATAACCGAGCGAAACTCTCTTCTTTTCCTTGTCTGCGGACAGAACGAGGAAATCGTAGGTCTGACCGACGGTGAGAACTTCGTCAACGGTCTTGATATGCGTCCAGGACAGGTCAACGATGTGAGCAAGGCAATCGAAACCGTCAACGCTTACGAATGCGCCGAACGGAGTGATTCTCTTGACAACGCCGCTTACGACGACGTTGGGAACGACGTGAGCCCAGAACACTTCTTCTTTTGCTGCTTTTTCCGCTTCGACGAGTTTTCTATGGCTTGCGACGATCTTGTGTTTATTGTCGTCGATTTCGAGAGCGACGACTGCAAGTTTCTTGCCTGCGAACTGTTTGAGATCGCTTACGAATCTCTCTTTAATCTGAGAAGCGGGAATAAATACCGAATAAGTACCGAGTCTTGCCAAAAGACCGCCCTTAACGGGTTTATCTACGGTGATCTCGAAAGATTCGCCGTTGCGAATGGTTTCAACGATTTTGTCGGCTTCTTTAATTTCGTCGACTTCCTTCTTGGACAGAAGAACGCAACCGGTATCGGGGTCGCTGGTGGAAACGATTTTGGTATCCAATTCCATACCCTGCGTATACTGTGCGGGATCGTAACTGCCGTCGATATTGACGTCTTCTTTACGGATGAAACCGTCGCTCTTGCCGCCGATGCTGACTTTAATGCCCTTTTCATCTGCGGAAATCACAGTGCCTTTAATGCGCTTGCCTACTTTGTACGAAACAAAGGATTCTTCAACCGCTTTTGCGAAATCTTCGCTTACTACTGCACCTAACTCTTGACTCATGTACTCTTTAACCTCCATAATCAACTCTTCAGGAGTTGACGCGCCTGCCGTTATTCCTATAACGTCGTCGGCGCTAAATTTGATTTTGTATAAGTCGTTCAAATTTTCTACTAAAAAAACTTCGCTTTGCCCTGCGGCTATCTCCATCAGTCTGCGAGTGTTCGAACTGCTACCGCTACCGATTACCAATACCTTAGTACAGATGCGAGAAATATTTTCCGCGTCATTTTGCCGACTGATAGTAGTATAGCAAATTGTGTTAAATATTTCAACTGTTTTGAACGGTAGTTTGCGAATTTTTTTTAAAATCCTTAAATATTTTTCGGATAAGTAGGTCGTTTGGGTAACAAAACACACCTTTTCGTAATCGGTCAGCACATCCGCATCGTTTTCATCGTCAACAATAGTCGCGGTATTTTCGCACCAACCGTTAATGCCTTCCACTTCCGGATGACCCGCTTTCCCGATTATCGCAATGTGATAGCCGTCGAGATAATGCGAGTACACTATGTCGTGAATTTTTTTAACGAACGGGCATGTGGCGTCTATCACCTCGATTCCCATATAGTTCGCCTTATCGAAAAAATCTTTTCCGACTCCGTGCGAGCGAACGATAACCTTTTTACCGCGACATCCGTCAAGGCTGTTTACCGCTACGACGCCTTTTTCGGCAAGATCGTCCGTAACTCTTTTATTGTGAATCAGTTCGCCGTACGTTACCGCGTTTTTTCCGACGTAAGAATACGCCGTTCCGACCGCGCGTTTAACTCCGCTGCAAAAGCCTGCGTATTTCGAAACGATGTATTTCATGAGTTTTCACCAAAGGCTTTTTTCAATTTCTTTTCGGCTTTTACGGCGTCTTTTTTCAGTCTTTTTCCGCACTTCGATTTATTATAAAAAACGTAATCGTTCAGTTCTTTTTGCGCTTTTAACATATGCGCTTCGATAACGTCCGACGCGTCTTTTAAAAGAGCGGCATCGGCACGCTTACCGTAGAATTCGGCAAGTGAAAACGGTTCTCCGACCCAAAGATAATTTTTTCTGAAAAGTTTCGCTTTTCTGTATATTATTACAGGGACGACTTCCGCCTTCCCTTTCAGCGCAAACAAAGCGGCTCCTTCCTTGATCCGAGCAAGGTCGTTATCTTTGCGATTACGCGTTCCTTCCGGGAAAATCGAAAGCCCGTAACCCTTCTGCATTACGCCGAGGATTTTTTTCATCGCGGCAAGATCCGCCTTCCCCCGGTCGATATAAACAGCGCCCAGTGAAGCCAGAAACGAGCCGACGAATTTGTTTTTGCTAAGTTCCTTTTTTGCGACGATATAGCGGAATCCGGGCAGATTAGCCATCTGAATGACTATATCGGCGGCACTCAGATGATTGCCGACAACCACTATTTTGCCTTTCGGCATGTTTTTTCTTCCGATGATTTTAACGGGGTAAAGCAAACGAAGCGGCAAATACGCGATCGCTTTCATCAGGTAGAAAAACCACTTCATTATTTGTTCCTCACAATCGAGATAATCTTTTCGCAGACTTCGTCTATCGTCATGCCGGTAGTATCGACCTCGGTTGCGTCGTCGGCTTTTTTCAGCGGCGCGAGCGCACGATGCGAGTCGTTATAATCACGGCGTTCTATATCGCTGCGCACGTCTTCGTAATTTACCGTTTCTCCGCGTCCGATTAATTCCTTATAGCGTCTTTGAGCGCGCTCTTCCACGCTTGCGGTAAGAAAAATCTTAACATCGGCGTCGGGAAGAACGAACGTGCCGATATCCCTGCCGTCGAGAATCGCATCGATCTTTTTCGCCATAGCGCGCTGCATTTCGACGAGAGCGTATCTGACGACCGGAACGGCGGAAATATCGCTTGCCATGCGAGAAATTTCGGGCGTGCGAATTTCGGAAGATACGTCTTCTCCGTCAAGATACACTACGGTGTTTCCGTTATCGTTTTTAAGTTCTACAACGGTATTTTTCAGCATTTCGTCGATTTTATCGACTTCGGAGCAGGTTATACCGCTACGTTTTGCTTTCAGTCCGACCGCGCGGTACATGGCTCCCGTGTCGATGTACACTAGTCCGAGCGACTTTGCAATAAGTTTCGCTATTGTGCTTTTGCCTGCGCCGGCAGGTCCGTCGATTGCTATTATCATGTTATCTCTCCCGCGCTTACACCGGCAAGATATCCGGTCGCAAACGCTATTTGTAAATTGAATCCGCCTGTAAACGCGTCGACGTCGAGCATTTCGCCGGCAAAATACAGACCCTGAATAAGTTTGCTTTCCATCGTTTTCGGATTGACTTCTTTCAGATCGACTCCGCCGGCAGTAACTATTCCGACATCGATTTTATCGAGCGACAGAACGTCGAACGACAGATTTTTCATGTTTTCGACGATAGTTTCGCGCTCTTTTCGCGTTATGGAATTAACCGGCTTGTCTGCGTTAATCTTTGTATAACCGACGAAATAATCGATTAGTTTTGTCGGCAAAAGATCGCCGAGCGCGTTTTTATATTGCTTGTTTTTGTACTTTTCGAAATCGGAAAGAATTCTGTCGTCGAGTTTTTCATGCGATAAAGCAGGCTTTAAATCTATCGAAAGTTTAGCGTTTTTCAGGTCGTATTTGTTTATAACGCTTGAAAGCGACAAAATTATCGGACCCGAAACACCGCCACTCGTGAACAACATTTCGCCGAATTCCGAAAAACTTTTGCCCGAAACCGTAATCGAAGCGGTAACGTTTTTAAGCGACAGCCCTTCGAGCGATTTAACGTTGCTTTTAAGCAGAATCGGCACGAGTGCCGCTCTCGGCTGAATTATCTTGTGCCCGAACGATTTCGCGAATTTATATCCGTCGCCCGTCGAACCGGTAGCAGGATAACTCACTCCTCCGCACGCAAGCACGACTTTATCGAATTTCTCGGCAGAACGCTCGGTAACCACGACGAAACCTCCGTCGTCGCGGCGAATTTCAGCGACTTCTTCGAAGCATACGCGAACGCCCTCTCTGTCGATTGCTTTTTTAAGAGCCTTTATAACGTCGCTCGACTTGTCGGATTCGGGAAACACGCGATTTCCTCGCTCGATTTTGGTTGCGACTCCGTTATTTTCGAGAAATTCGACGGTTTTACTCGGAGGGAAAGCGTAAATCGCGCCGTAAAGGAACTTTTTGCCGTTTACGACGTTTTCGAGAAATTCCTGCGGTTCGCAAGCGTTCGTAACGTTGCAACGACCTTTTCCCGTAATATATATCTTTTTGCCGACCTTTTCGTTCTTTTCGTACAGAACGACGTCGGACGTCTTTGCCGCCGCAATCGCCGCCATAAGACCGGCTGCGCCTGCTCCGACAACCGCTATTCTCATAAAAAATACCGCCTAATACCGCAAATACTTACGAACGAATTTGTCCGTAAGTATTGCGAAAAATCATTTTAATCAGAAGGGATGAACCTGACTGTCTTTATTGTAGATGGTCGTATCTATACCCTTGTTCTTTGCCGTTCTGCGCTTGAAGAACGGAATCGCGAGTTGCGGAAAGAGCGCGTACGTCAGCACGTCTTCATCGCTTTCTGCATATTCTTTAACTTCCTCACGCAGTTTGTCGAGTTCCGGGGGAATAAGATCTGCAGGTCTGCAAGTAATGCGTTTGCCGCCTTTAAGAATCTTGTCGATGATTTCCTGCGAAGGTTCGACGGGCAGTTTGCCGTATTCACCGGCTACTACACCGCGCGTTTCTTTGGTTACCATCTTATATCTTTCACCCGAAAGAACGTTAAGAACGGCCTGCGTTCCGACTATCTGGCTGGACGGAGTGACGAGCGGCGGATAACCGAGGTCTTTTCTCACTCTCGGAACTTCTTCGAGTACTTCGAGCAATCTGTCCGACGCTCCCTGCTGAGCAAGTTGACTTATAAGGTTAGAGAGCATTCCGCCGGGCACCTGATAAATGAGCGCGTTGACGTCCACTTTAAGCACTTTCGGACTTAAAAAGCCGTCTTTTTGCAATCTGTCGGCAACTTTTCTGAAATATACCGTCAGTTCGTTCAACGCATTGAGATCGAGTCCGGTGTCGTACTGCGTTCCTTTAAGCGTTGCCACAAGCGATTCGGTCGCCGGTTGGCTCGTGCCGTTGCCGAGAGGCGACAAAGCGGTGTCTACGATGTCGCAACCCGCTTCGATTGCCTTTAAGTTTACCATATCGCCCGTACCTGCGGTGTTATGCGTATGCAAATGCACCATGGTTTCGGGTTTAAGTTCTTTTTTAAGACGCGAAACCAATTCGTATGCGGTGTACGGCAAAAGCAGATTCGCCATATCTTTGATGCAGATAATGTCCGCGCCCATATCTTCGAGTTGTTTTGCGAGATCGACGAAATAATCGACGTTGTGAACGGGGCTCGTGGTGTAGCAAAGCGCAACCTCCGCCGTTCCGCCGTATTTTTTCGTGCTTTCGACAGCCTGTTTAATGTTTCTCACATCGTTGAGCGCGTCGAAAATTCTTATGATGTCTATGCCGTTTTCGATAGACTTTTTGCAGAACAAATCTACTACGTCGTCGGCATAGTGTTTATAACCGAGAAGATTTTGTCCGCGAAGCAACATCTGAAGTTTGGTGTTCGGAAGTGCTTTGCGAAGAGCGCGCAGTCTTTCCCACGGATCTTCGTTGAGATAGCGCAGGCACGAATCGAAAGTCGCGCCGCCCCACACTTCGAGCGCATAATAACCGATTTTATCCAATTTATCTGCGACCGGCAACATTTCGTCCAATCTCATGCGGGTAGCCGCCTGAGACTGATGCGCGTCACGCAGAATGGTATCCATTATTTTAACCATGTTAGTTATCTCCTTATAAATCTATTACGCAAACAATGCGAGGAACACGCCTGCCGCAACCGCCGAGCCGATGACGCCGGCTACGTTAGGTCCCATGGCGTGCATAAGCAAATAGTTGTCGGGACATTCCTCCTGACCGACTTTTTGCGATACTCTTGCCGCCATAGGCACGGCGGATACGCCTGCGCTGCCGATAAGCGGATTGATTTTCTTTTTCGAGAACAGATTGATTACCTGCGCGGTCAGAAGTCCGCCGACAGTTCCGCAACTGAATGCAACCAATCCCATTGCGATTATTCCGAGCGTCTGCGGAGTTAAGAACGTGCCGCCCTGCGCTTTGGTTCCGACGATAAGTCCGAGGAATATCGTGACAATGTTCATAAGTTCATTGCTTGCCGTTTTGACCAGACGCTCGACGCAAAGGCTTTCCTTCATGAAGTTACCCAGCATCAGCATACCGAGAAGCGGCAACGCATCGGGGAGCAGAACGCCGACGATAAGCGTAACGACGATCGGGAACACGAGTTTTTCTCTCTTGGAAACGGGGCGCAGATCGTCCATACGAATCCTTCTCTGTTCTTTCGTAGTCAGCAGTTTCATAAAGAACGGCTGAATTATCGGGATAAGCGCCATATAAGAATACGCCGCTATCGCTATTGCAGACAAAAGATGCGGAGCGAGTTTCTGCGTTACGTATATAGCCGTAGGTCCGTCCGCACCGCCTATAATACCGATTGCGGAAGATTCTCCGGCGTTGAAGCCGAGTGCACGCGCTCCGATAAACGCGAGGAACACGCCGAGTTGCGCGCCTGCGCCCATAAGCAGACTCTTCGGATTGGCGATAAGCGGCCCGAAATCGGTCATTGCGCCTATTCCGAGGAATATTATCGGCGGAAATATGACGTACTGAACGCCCATTCCGAGATAGTGGAACAATCCGTAACTTACCGAGCGAGGTTCGATAAGTTCTCCCGTTTCGGTAAGAAACCGACCTACGTTCTCTCCTGCGCCCGGTACGCATTTGACAAGCCCGACCATTCCGTCTTTATTCAGATCCAATCCGCTTAAAACTTCCTGTACCTGAATATCGCTGAGTTCGTGATCGGCGCCGTAAAGCACTTCGTACGATCCCGGAATATTTATTATAAACATACCGAAGGCAATGGGCAGCAGCAGCAAAGGTTCGAATCCCTTTACTATGGCAAGGTAAAACAAGACTATCGAAATGGCAATCATTATGTAATTCTGCCATTGCGTCGGTCCCGCTTTAACAAAGCCGGTGGCTTCCCATAAGCCTTTCAACATTTCGATTATAGCCATGATTAAACCGCCTTTATTTAATCACTGCAAGATCTTGCTGAGAAACGACGTCGTCGCCTTCTTTTACGAGCAGCGAAATAACGCCGTCCGCGGGAGCGACTATATCGTTTTCCATTTTCATTGCTTCGAGAACAAGCACTTTTTGATTTTTGATAACCTTATCGCCGTCTTTGCAAAGAGTTTTAAGAATTTTGCCGGGCATGGGGCATTTAAGTGCGGTTCCGCCCACGGGAGCGGTTTTTGCAGGAGCGGCTGCCGGAGCAGGCGCAGCGTCGGTTGCAGCAGGAGCGGTTACGGCAGCGCCGCCGATTTCTTCCACTTCCACGACATAATTATTTCCGTTTACGTTTACGTTGAATTTACGCATATTTTTATTCCTCACCTTAATTTATTTGATTTTATAGATTTTTTTAACCTTGAACGGCGCGGTTTTGCCCGTAGCGCTTTCGGTGTACATTGCTATGACGGCGGCAATTACCGCTGCGGTTTCCTCGTCCGAATCGACCTCGACAAGCGTTTTGTTTTCGGTCGCGTTTTCGGGGACGTTCTTTTCTTTTTTCTTGCCTTTCGAAGAAAAAATCACGAACGCCAATCTTACGAGGTAAACTATTCCGATAAGAACGACAAGCACGAGAAACACGAGAATCTGTCCGATAAGACCGTAAAGAAGCATATCGCCTACCGACGGCATCGTATTAGCGCCGGTCGCACATATAAACGTCAATAAAGAGTTCATTTCGATTACCTCTTATTGATATACGCCTGCAAAGCCGCAATAGCGTACTGACGAGTCAGATCCTTGTCGATTACGTTATCGATATAGCCTTTTTCCGCAACGACGACAGCCGACATATTTTCTTCTTCGTATGTTTCGGCAAATTCTTTTTCGGCTTTTTGCTTGTCTTTTGCTTTCGCGATTTCGTCGCCGTAAACCAGAAGCGCGCTCTTTTCGCCGTCAAGCATTCCGATACGAGCCTGTTCCCACGCTATTACATAATCGTAAACGTTCTTGTTTGCAAATGCGATATATGCCGAACCGAGTGCGTTTCCGGTTATTACCGATATTTTCTCGATCGAAGAAACGTTAAGCGCATACATCATTTCGCCCATGCCTTTGATAAGACCGTCCTGACATTTAAGACAGTTTGCGGCTCCTTTGCAATCAACCAGATTTACGAGCGGCATCCCGAGACTTTCGAGAGTGTTGATAAGGTCGGTGACTTTTTCGGTCGCCTTGCACGAGAGATAGCCGTCTTTAACCGAAGCGTCGGTTGCGACTACGCCCACCGCAATTCCGTTAAGACGAGCAAATCCGGTAATAACGTCTTTTGCGAAATCTTTCTTGATTTCGAGGAAAGAGTTTGCGTCGAATACCTGCGAAATAACATCGTTAGCCGAGGGCTTATCTCCGAACGAGCAAGTCCTGTTTCCGTCGTCCTCGTTTTCCGTAACGGGGAATTCGGCAAAATCTATCAGTTGCGAAAGCAATTCTTTAAGTTCCGCGTCGTTTTTGACGGTGAACGAACTGATTCCGCTTGCAGCCATAGTCGCAGAAGTTCCCACGCCTGCAGTGTCTACGCCCGCCTGAGCCGCGAGAACGAGCGGCGACGCGGTTGCGGTTACGCTGTTTTCGTAACAAATAGTGAAATCGCAAAATGCAGGCAAATAAGCGAGCGAACCGAAATCGTTGCCTTTAATCACGAGAACGGTAGGAACGATTCCGTATGCGTCCGAAAACGCTTTGATTATTTTTCCGTAGCCTTCGAGTGCTTCGGCGCCTTCTGCGAAGCGCGCCCCCTGCGTATCGAGAACGCCGATAACGGGTGCGTCGGATTTTACGGCAGAATTTACGCACTTTGCGATTTTTTCGGCGTTTTTCTTACCGATGCTTCCCAGCAGCGTTTTTCCGTTAACTGCAAATATTCCGACCTGTACGTCGTTTATTGCGGCGAATCCGCTTACGACACCTTCCCCCGCGGCATAACCGAGTGACGTGCCCGAACCGATAAATTTGTCGGCTTCCACAAACGATGCCTCGTCCGTAATCGTTTCGATAAACGAAACCACATCGGCGTTCGCTGCGGCAACCGCTCTATCGAGTTCTGTCAAACTTTTCATTAAAAGTACCTCCTGTTGCCTTTTATTATTATGATATTAAGAATAAATCCAAATTCTCACGAATACAATAATACACCCATAGGGTACAATTTGTCAAGCAATCTCGGCAAATTTTCGTACAATAAAGAAAATCGAGAGAAGATTTTGCGTTTCTTCTCTCGATATCGAACAAATCTACACAATCTGTAGTATAATCGCGCTTTAATTCTCGGTTTCAGATAAGACTTAAATACTCCAACTCGTCCGGACGAAGTTCTCTTACCGTTCCTCTCGGGACGCCGCCGAGTCGAATTTCTCCGACGGAAACTCGTTTGAGAAAAACCACTTCTTTTTCAATGCTTTCGAACATCTTTCTGACCTGACGGTTTCTGCCTTCGCTTATGGTCACTTCGATACGGGAAAAATGTTCGTCTTTTTCAAGCACCTTGACCTTGCATTTCTTAGTCATCACGCCGTCGATCATAACGCCTTTGCGAAGTTTTGCCAGATCGGCTTCGGGGACTATTCCTTCAACTTTCGCAACGTATGTTTTGGTTATTTCGTGACTTGGATGCGACAATTTTTGCGCAAGATCGCCGTCTGTAGTCAGAATAAGCAAGCCTTCGGTGTCGTAGTCCAGTCTGCCCACGGGGAAAATGCGCTTTTCGGCGTATTTGTCGGGGAGCAGATCGAGCACGGTTTTTCTTCCTTTATCGTCGCTCGTTGTGCAGACGTAACCTTTCGGTTTGTTCATTTTAAGGTAGATATGTTTGTTGATGGGATGAACGATTTTGCCGTCAACGGTCACGCGCACCTGATCGATATCGACGTCGGTAGATAGTTCCGTAACTTTTTTTCCGTCTACGGTGACTCTTCCGGCAAGAATAAGTTCTTCGCTTTTTCTTCGGCTTGCCACTCCGCATTCGGCAAGATATTTATTTAGTCGCATTAGTAAGTCTGCCTCTCTGTTTATTAAGCGACAATCTGTCGCCGACTTATATAATAAACAATTTTTGAGAAAAAAGCAACCGTTTGTCGAGATAAATGTTCAGTTTTCCGTTTTCATCGCCTTGTTTCGCGTCGCAAGACGCTATTTTTACGTCGCAAATCGAGTAACCGACATTTTCGCTACCGTCCTTTTTAACCGGATAATAAAAGTTTTCGGCGGCTCCGAGCGCGTAAAATTTCGTTCCGCTTGCATCTACGCAATACGAAAGCGTTCCCTCCGGCGTGAGATTGCGCATCTCGTAGTTATCGAACGCATATTCCATAAGACGAGAACATTCCGAAAACATAGGCGCGCAATTAAGAGTTACCGCGATAACCGTCATACCGTCGCGAGTTGCCGAAGAAACAAGGCATCTGCCCGCATTTTTAGTATAGCCGGTTTTAACTCCGTCGGCGCCGTCGAACGAAAACAGCAATTTGTTCTTATTTACTATAATCTGACCGCATCCGACGTCCGAACGGCTCAGTTCGTATCTTTTACAGGAAACGATTTTTCTGAAAAGGTCGTTTTTCATAGCATATGCCGTAATCGAAGCAAGATCGGCTGCCGTCGTGTAATGATTTTTGTCATGCAAGCCGTGAGGATTAACAAAATGCGTACTGACGGCGCCTGCTTTTTCCGCAGTTTTATTCATAAGCGCGGCAAATTTTTCAACGCTTCCTGCCGTTAAAACCGCAACGGAAACGGCGCAGTCGTTACCGGATCTCATCATAAGCCCGTACAATAAATCCGAAAAAAGCAGCGTTTCGCCTTTTTTCAGATACAACGACGATCCTTCGACGCCTACGGCGCAATCGGGAACACGAACTCGCCCGTTTATATCTCCGCTGTAATTTTCGATTGCGGTAATGCACGTTGCTATTTTCGTAGTGCTTGCCATCGGCATGCGTTTATGCGCCGCGTTTTCGTACAGTACTCTCCCTGTAGATTGCTCGATGACGATCTCGCTGTATTCGCCTAACGCATAAGCGTATTTAGGTTTGGCACAGCCGAGTACTATGCCACACATAGTACTTAATAATACTAAAAACAGCGTAAAACAGGTCGATTTCTTCATTTTATTGCCTGCATTACAATTTTAACCACTTCCTCGGCGGCATCGACGATTTTATCGAACGCGCGCTTATCGCTTATATTTACGAGTTTGATTTCGTCGCCCGTTCCTACCAAAAAAGCAAGCGGCGACACACTCAATCCGACTCCGCTTCCGCCTGCGTACTTATCCGCCGAATTCTGTCCGTATTCGCCGCCACCGCCGACAATGCCCAGCGTTATTTTGCTTACGGGAATTATTACCGCGCCGTTTTCGGTCTTAATCGGTTTACCGACAACCGTATTGGCGTCGATTAGTCCTTTTACGCTTTCAAACGAGCCTCCGATTATACCTTCGATCGGTTTACGTTCGCTTTCCAATATCATGCTATTCCTCCTTGATTTTCATGCGTTTACCGCGCTTGCCATCATTGCACTGACTACGCACACAAGCGCAACGGGAACGGATATGCTTATTATTGCATTAATATCAAAAAATAATACGCTCGAAGTATACTCCGGCATAAATTTAACAGCAATGTCATCGCATTTTACCCCGAATAACATCGCCGTCGTATCGGAAATCAATCTTTGAATCGCCGCAATCGTAAGCGCCGTAGCGCAAGCATCGTTTTCCACTCCGATTTTTCCGCAAACTCGCAATTTTTTCAATCGAATCGCAGTTGCAATTTTGCTGTTTTTAATAATATCGGCTATTTTTTGCGTCGAAACCGAATTTTTTTTCATTAAGTCCGCCACTCGCATATCGATCAAAGTATATTCGAACATGCCGATCGAAAGAATCATACCGTTTTGATCGCTCCGAGTTATTCTGACAGATAAATTATGCAAGCATAAAACCGCAAAACTCGGAATAATTAAAAAGACAGCAATTTTCATACTGTCTTTATTATGTATTATTCAAATTTTACTATACGAGGTACTTCTTAATTTCCGCTTGCTTCTCCGTCTATTTTCTGGACGTCTTCACCCTGCAAAAACTCCGGAACCTCCTCTTTGTCGCTGATCTCGAATTCGTTATACAAGCTTCCGCCTGCGGTTTCCTGCGTTTTATCGGACGAATCGCCGCTTTCAATGACTTTTATAGATTGCAGCAATTGCTCGTAATCGGGCAGTTCGTCCAGACTTGCAATCTGAAAACGCTTCAAAAAGTTGTCGGTCGTTCCGAACAAAAGCGGTTTTCCGACTCCGTCTTTTCTTCCGACCACCTCGATAAGATCGTGTTTGAGCAACATCTGAACCGTATATTCGCAGTTGACTCCGCGAATCTGCTCTATTTCAAGTCTCGTAACCGGTTGACGATACGCCACTATTGCCATGGTTTCCATTGCCGCATTCGAAAGTTCACGTTCCTTAATAGGATTGAGAACGCAACTGATAACGTCTGAATAATCGGGGTTCGACGCTAGTTGAAGTTTATTGTTGTATTTAATAAGCCTTATTCCGCACTTTCCGCCATACTTTTCGGAAAGTCTGTCAATGCATTTATTTAATTGTTTATCGTCAATTTCGAGTTGTTGTTTTATATCCGCAATAGCAAGTCCGCTGCCCGAAACGAACAACAGCGCTTCCATTACTTCGTCGATCATGTCGTTGCTAATCATTGTCTTTTTTCCTGTATAAAGTAATTTCGCCGAAAGGCGTGTCCTGTTTTGCCGTGAAAAACTGATCTTTCAATAGTTCGAGCATCGCCTGAAAAGTCGTGATTATTTCGCTTTTATTGTAGTCGCTGTCGAAAAGTTCTTCGAATTTGACTTCATCGTTCATCGAAAAAACTTCTTTGATTTGCTCTATTTTTTCCGCAACGGTAAAACGATCTTTCCGTATACTTCTTAACTGATTATCTTTTGCTCGCTGTTCGAACTTTCCGAACAATTTTTGCAGAGCGCTTACAAGCCCGGAAATATTCATATCGGGCAGAACCAATCGCGGTTTACCCACTTTATCATCGGGATCGCGATAGTGAAGTCCTACCGTTTCCTGCTCTTTCATTTTAACGCTCGCGTCCTTATAAAGACGATATTCTTCGAGTCGTCTTATAAGTTCTTTTTCCGGACTTTCTTCATCCTCGGGCGGCGGAGCGAGTTTTGGCAGCATTGCCTTTGATTTAATTTCGATAAGACATGCGGCGACTTCTATAAAATCGCTTGCTTTTTCAAGATCCAGCGAATCGATATTCGCTATGCTTTGCAAATATTGTTCGGTTATTTCAGATAAAAACACATCTTTTACGTCAATTTTAGCGCGCTTGATCAAAAACCACAACAAGTCGAGCGGACCGTCGAAATTTTCGATTTTTACAACGAAAGAACTCTCGTCGTATACGTCCGTTCCCTCGAGCGATTCGATGTATTTTTGTATATCGTCTTTTTGCTTAACTTCTTCCATTCGTCACCCTAAAAACAGTCCCCAGAACGCGCCGAACACGTTAAAAAAGAACATCATAACTTTGTTTAACAGCCATGACAGCGGATCGCACCACAACGGCAGCCCGAAAACATCGCGAACCATTCCGAGAATAAGCAAGGCGATAAGAATGTAGCGACTATACTTTTTCAGAAAAGCCATAACTTTATTCGTCGTCGGGATGAAACAATTTACGATTCTGTATCCGTCCAAAGGATATAACGGAAGCAGATTAAACGCCGCAAGATTGACGTTTATCACCACCATATAATACAAAAACGCGTTCAAAAAAGCAACGTTACGCCACAGCACATACATCGGAAAGAAGAAAAATGCCAGCGTAAGATTGACGGCGATGCCTGCAATCGATACCGTAAACATTCCGACCTTTTTATTTCGGAAATTATACGGATTGACCGGAACAGGCTTTGCATAGCCGAATCGCAAAAACACAAGCATTAAAAAGCCCACCGGGTCGAAATGCGACAGCGGATTGAGATTCAATCTTCCCGCTTGTTTAGCCGTATCGTCGCCGTTCCAGAGTGCGGCCAGACCGTGTGCAACTTCGTGAAGCATTATGGATAGCACAATTGCCGCGAGTGCAATCAAAAAAGTGATAGCATCAGAATAACCGAACATTTTTTCTCCTACTCGGTTATTATATCATTTTCGCAATAATTAGTCAAATAAATTAAAGAAAAAGAAGCACCGTGCAAGCGTTTCTTTTTCATATATACGATTTAATCCGTTATTTTCACCATTTTTCCGCTATTTCGCGCAGAACATCGGTGACATTGCGTTTTTCAACGTTTTCAGCCGCCAGAATATCGGCGCTCGCCACCTCTTTACCGTCTGAAATCGCCGTTATTTTTCCCACAACATCGCCTTTTCTTACCGGTGCGACTACAGTATATTTTTCTATCTTAATTTCCGCTTTATCGGAAGAAGATTTTTTCCCGAAAACGGTGAGCGGTTTTTCGATATAACATCCGGCGATTTTAGTTTTTCCGAACTCTACATCTACGGTCAACGCCGAACCCTCTTCGACGGAATACAAAACTTTATCGGAGTAATTTGCAAAGCCGTAATTAAGAAGTTCGCTCACCTGAGAATTGCGTTCTTTCGCGGAAGGCGCACCTATAACGACGCAAATAAGCCGAGTATCGTCCCTTTTCGCCGTCGCACTTAAACAAGAGCCCGCTTGTTTGGTAAATCCTGTTTTGCCGCCGTCGCAACCCTTATAAAAACGCGATAGTTTGTTCGTGTTTGTAAGCGTGGTTTTTCGTCCGTCCGGATGCTCGAAATCGTACATCCACACCGTGGAATAATCAAAAAACTTGTCGTGTGACATGAGTTCTCTCGTCATTTTATACACGTCCACCGCACACGAATACGCGTTATCGGCAGGCAGTCCGGTACAATTCACGAAATTAGTATTGTTCATTCCGAGCATTTTCGCCTTTTCGTTCATCTGCGCGACAAAAGCGTCAACGGATCCGCTGCAGTGTTCCGCAAGAGCAACGCACGAATCGTTTGCCGAAGCCACTATAACGCTTTTAATAAGTCGTTCGACGCTGTAAACCGAATTGGCGGCAAGAAAAGCCTGCGAACCGCCCATGGACGCGGCATTTTCGCTGACGCATACGCTATCGGCAAGCGAAACGGCTCCCTCGTCGATTTTTTCAAAAACAAGATCGAGCGTCATTATTTTTACCATGCTTGCGATGGGCAATCTTTCTTCCTTATTGCCGGATGCAATTTCTACAGTTCCGTCAAAATCGGTGAGATAATACGCTTTGGCGTTTACCTTAACGGCGTTATCCTCGCCTTCCGCACGAGCAAGTCTTGCTCCGAGAGAAAACAGCATAAGCGAAACCAACATCAGTGCAACAAAAGCAATAATCTTCTTTTTCATAAAAAGCACTCCTTTTGTCGCTATTTTCTGCAATTGCTTCGTTCTTTATTCGTGTTAAAAAATTAATAGCGAACACAATATCGCTTGCAATGCGGATAAAATCAGCACGGCAACGCTCATCGGATAGACAACCGAAGTCAAAAGTCTGCCGTCGTTGCACGAAAAAACGTTGATACGTTTTTCTCTTAAATCGACATAAATGATAAAGAATGCCACGGCTACGATAATCTCGAAAATAATGCAAACCAAAGCCGAAAACGCGCATGAAACAAAAGTAAATCTCATTGCGCGCATTGCGTCACTGAATTTCGTCATCATTCTTACCGAGAAAAGAACTTGCCATATCGGCATAATTTTTTCTCCGCATGAACAAGAGGCAAGAACAAGCATTGAAAATGCGTTTCTGACAACCAGCATAAAAAAATACCAAAATCCCGATTTCATACCGGTTGCGAGTCCGAAAAACAACCCGTACTTATATCCGAATTTCAACGTCACGCCGTTAATCGATATAATTGAAACAAAAAACGAAAAGCACATAAAAGCCGCAAAAACATATACTTTCGGTTTGTTTTTGCGTAAATCAAGTACTATGTCTGACATAATACAATACAAATAATCGCCCATATTTCAATAATATGAGCGATTATTCGCATTTATGAATTTCGTCGATAATCATCGAAATGAATTTTTTATTCGTTATCTTTCCGCTGCACGGGGACGCGTACTCACCGTAGTTCTCTACGACAAACATACTGTCGAAACTGCTTTCTATCGCATTGGAAATGCTCTTCTCTACGGTATTCGGTTTTACTCCGAACCTTTTCGAAGCGACGTCATACGCCAAAGATATTACGGCTTTTTGCCCGAGAATGTATTCTATTACGAAAAACAGGTATTTATAACCTTTTTTGTTCGGCAGTATGCGCCTTTTAAGCAGCATTTCGTTAATTGTTTTTTTATCATAATGCTTTGTCATACAACCATTGTACACGAAAAATAAAAAAACATTTTTGTTGATTAGGGCTTTTTTTGTATTATTTTACCGTTGCCAGTCGGCATAAATACCATACCCCATTGTCGGATCGCCCGTAAACACATGAGTTACCGCGCCCACTATTACGCCGTTCTGAATAATCGGACTACCGCTCATACCCTGAACGATTCCGCCGGTAAGATCTATGAGATATTTATCGGTAACCCGTATTATCATACTTTTTTCGTCTTTTGTTTTTTGCGGAAACGCTTTTACTATCTTCACATCGTAAAAACGCTTATTCCCGTCAATACACGAGCATATTTTGGCAGAACCTATGCTGACCTCTTTTCTTCCTCCGAGTTTCGCAGAGTAATGCATTTGAGTCCCCGAAAGCAAAATTCTGCCGTTTATTCCGTATTTTCCGCTTTTTTCAATCATTCCTTTATTTTTATTGCACAGATAGCCTTTAATAGTACCAGCCATGCCGCATTTACCCTTAACTATTCCGGAAATATTGGCGTCCACTATTCTTCCGCCGCTCGCTTCGACCATCCATCCGGTGTCGCCGTCAACCACGGCATGCCCGAGAGCCGCAAAACTTCCGTCTTCACGCACAAAAGTAGTCGTACCCAGTCCGCACACGCAATCTTTTACGGTAACGCCCAAAACTCGTCTGTTCGTATCGGAATCGTATGCAGTGACGACTTCTTTTTCGAATTCCGCGCCGTTTCGCACAAATTTGACTTTTGCAACGTTATTTTTAGGAAAATCATCGCAATTGAGAATTTCAACCACGTCATCGGTTCTTTTTACAACGCAATCGTTTATGTGGGTAATCAGATCACCCGGCTCGAATATGCTTTTAACCCGCCATTCTCCGTTAATAAAATCGTTTGCCGATGTAACCAAAGCGCCGCCTACGTCCGCCTCGAATCCGATTATTTCTCCGCCTATATAGGCGTATTCTTCGTTTTCCGCACGCACGGAAGGAACAAATGCCGCGACAACCGCAAGCAGAAAAGCCGCCATTGCCAAACATATCGTTTTTGTCAAACTATGCTTACTCATACTTGTAGTGTTAGCGCGAACACCGACAATATTCTATACAAAAAATGTAAATATCAGTAGTTTTCTCCGTTCCAGTATACCGTTACTTCGTTGCAGGTATTCGGATATAAAATCACTTCACTCCAATCGAACAGTCCCGATCCGCGCCCGGAAATAGCATCCTCGGCAGATTTATAGTAGCCTATTTCATTCAATTTGTCAATAAACGTCCTGTTTAACTTATAATAAACTATTTTTCCGGAATCGTCGTAAACCGCAGTAATTTTATCTTTGAGCGTTTCCAGAGAATATTCCACAGACATTGACGTTTCGTGTACCGTTGCAGGCGTTCCGTCAGGGAATAGCACGTTAAGTTTGAACGAGAACTGCTTGTCATAATCTTCGGGAACACATTTGCTGCAATATTTGCCGCCGGCAAAAAGTTCTTTACTTTCATGTTTTAGCGGATTAAGCGGCAAGTTCTTGTCATAATATAAAGTCTCACAATTTCCGCAAACAAACAGAGCGCTTCCGTGCGTAACGCAAGTCGACGGAACGTAATTATAAACTATGCCGTTCTCCGTATAATCCTCGAGATAATACGGTTGTTCTCCGAACGAGTGTTCGACGGGAACGTACATGTAATTTGTTGAATAGCAACATGTAAAGATACTGCCAACCGTTTTATCGCTTGCACATAACGTTTGTTCGTTTTCGAGATATTGATCCCAACGTCCGTCTTTTGACAGATAGGCCTGTAAATCCGAGCAATAAACCGAACCGTCATCATTCAACGCTTCTGAAAAATCAAGAGTACATCCATCATTAAGACAGCAAGCCTTTTCAAACTGCAATAAATGACCTTTCTTGCAGTCGTGTTTTGCGTTTAATTTAAATGCAGGCAGTCTGTGACCCGTTTTTGTACCGACTTCTATTCGATAAGGCTCATCGGGGTCGGTTGCGCCGCACGCACAACGTTGATATATTTTTCCGTCCTCGGTGCACGTTGCCGCTATACTCTCCGACGTGTCCGTGTAATTATGTGCGACAAGATCTCCGAGCGCAAAACCACATACCGTACAATGGTATTTTCCGTCGTTGTATCCGTTATCCACGCACTTGATTTCAGGCTCGGTATGAGCAGTGCTTTCGTGAACGACATAGCCGCATATCTTGCACTCGATTCTTTCAATACAAGAAACTTCTTCCTTTTTCTCATATTCGTGTTCGACAACCGGAACGTACTTTTGACAACGCTCACACTTATATGCGATTTTCGCATTATCCTGCGTTTGGTTGAAATATTCAGCAGTCAATTCTTCATCGACTCTGCAAACATACGCGTTTTCTGGCTTCGAATGACCGAGCGGCGCATTGTCGTTATCCCTCAATGTTTGCGCTCCGCAACCGCAACGCAGCACGTCTTTACCGCAACTTTCGCAAGTCGCATCGATCGCCGATTCGAAAACATACTCGTGCGCGGTTACAAGCCCCAACTTTTCACCGCAAAGAACGCAATGATAATACTCGTCGCCGACGGAACTTACACATGTCAGTTCCGGAGCCGAATGATTTCCCTTCTTTAATTCTTTATTACACTCCGAACAACGTTGAGGATGTAAACAAGTAATTTGCTCGCCTTCTATATCCGGAGTATGCTTCGTCGACATCAAATAACCGCCGCACACGGAACATTTGCAATTGACGGGTGAAGAATCTCCTGTTTCCGCAAATCTTTGCCGAGTTAAATCTTCGTTTTCATAACAACGCGCGACGCTTTTATCATAAACATGACCCTTTGCGGCGCTGTGCTCGCTCGAAAAAACTTGATGACAACGAGCGCAATAGGTGGTTTTTTCTCCGCTGTTTACGCATGTCGCCGTGTCCGATATTTTTCTGTCATGTTCGGTACTTTTCGTGACAATATCGCAATTGTCACACGAAAAATGAATCCCGCCTTTCAATTCGTAACAAAACGCTGAAGATATTTCCCTCGTACACGAATAATCTTCAAATAACGCAATTCCGTCTTTACTATAAACAATGCGATTAAGCCGTTCGGAATAAAAAGAGTGCGGGGCAACTCCGAGCGTTCGCTCTTCGAAAACGGTTTCACAACCGACGTTCGCACAAACCGTAATGATTTTCCCTGGTACCGTGCAGGTCGATTCGGTTCTTTTTTCTATTTTCTTGTGCCCGATAGCCTTCGTTATCTGTTCGCGCGTGTCGTTACAATAAACGCATTTTTCTTTTATGTATCCGTCGATTTCGCAACCGGCTTCGACCTTTTCGACAATTTCAAATACATGCTCGGATAATTTGTCGCCGATTCTGTAATCGTTAGCACTGCAATTCGTGCAACGGTACACTTCGCGAACGGGTTTGCCGCAAGACGAACGAAGTTCCGTTTCGAAAACGAAATTATGCCCTTTTGGCTTTTCGGTCGTATATTCGAGTAGCGAGTAAGTACAGTTTTTACATTTATTAAGTTTGTAACCGCGCTCTGTGCATGTCGCATCTACATGAACTGTAGCGAAATCGTGAGGCTTTCTATCTTTTATTTCATAGTAGCATTTACCGCATATAGCACATTCACGAACTTCTATCCCCGAACTTTCACATGTAGGTTCTACCTTATTTACTATCTTAAAGTCGTGTTGCTTTTTCTTGACCGTAACGACTTCGATATGTTCGCATTCGATGCATTCACGCTTAATCACGCCTTCATTAAGACAGGTTGCTTCCGTCAAAACCGAATCTTCGCCATATACATGTTTATGTTCAACTTCAGGCTTCGAACAAGCCGTTAACGCAAACGCTCCGCACAGCACCAAAACTACAATACAAAACGATATAACACGTCTATCTTTTGCAAACATCGTTTTTCTCCTTTGTATAAGTTATGAATTGCTTTAAAAGAAAAAACTGCCTCGCCGAGTATTCAGCGAAGCAGCCTTGAGGCATTTTTAAATCTGTTCCTTAATCTTAGCCGCTTTGCCGGACAAATCGCGCAGATAATAAAGTTTTGCTCTGCGAACTTTTCCGTGTCTGACGAGTTCGATCTTGTCAACGCGCGGGGAATGAAGCTGGAAAGTTCTTTCGATACCGATACCGAACGAAACTCTGCGGACGGTGAAGGTT
>CAKQDN010000028.1 GCA_934229275.1 uncultured Clostridia bacterium
AATCAATCAAATAACGCAATAAAGCCTCGGAATAAGCGAGTTCCGAGGCTTTTTTAATGGAGCGTATAAGTTTTTTCCGTATAAGCGTTGCAAAATAAAAAAACCCGCGAGAGCCGTGCACGAAACCCTTTCTGTAACCCGCCGCAGCAGGTGGGCAAGTCGACCGTGTTTTTTGTCTTCCACCTGTGTTGCTGTTTGCAAGACTATGGCTTGACATATTCACGAGTACAAACAATCCCTTTTGATAAGATGCGGTTCCAAAATCTGAGTTTCGCACGTACACCGCAGGCATTTATCTACACCGATATTATAATCTAAACGAGCGATAATTACAATAGATTTCCGTAAAATTTTCTTTAAAAAATTTTTGTAAAAACTATTGACAAACTCGGTCGTTTGTGGTATAGGAGCGAAATGTGCCGATGTTATTGTATATGCCTCGGTGCGATTATTTGCTTATCGTGTGCTTGTTTAATTTTCGGAAGCAAACCGATCGGCTACTCTAAGCGGTGATTTAATTGCGTTTACCACGCTCTCGGCGCATATGTTTTTTTGTTTATCGGTAACGCCGTCGGGAGCAAAACCGACATCGTGCGCGTTTACTTTGCAAAGAGCGCAAACGAGCGTCAGCCCTGCAATATATCTGCCGATGTCGTACGAGAGATGAAATCCGTCGCGTGTGAGCGTGTCGCCGAGAAAAGAGGCTCGTGCGTTCTGGATTGCCGTTCCGTTCGGTATGATATAATCGAAGTTTTTCGTAAGAACCTGCGATTTGACGCTGTCGATTATGGCGTTATACATGGAAATCTGACAATGATCGTATTTTGCAAAATCGCCGTGAGCGCTGTCGCTCTGATATGCCCACGTCATATTCCATGCGAATTCGAAATCGGGATTCGTCGCGACCGATTTGACGTAATCCATTAGATTTTGCAGATTGCCGTACGAAGACGGTATGCCGCTGAATCCGCTTGCCTGCTGTAAAGAAATTATGTTCCAATCGGCAAACTCAATTCCGTATTCGAGCGTTTTGCCGGGATGATGAGCCCATTCGCCGTTTTCGTATACCTGAAAATCGTACGCTGCGGCATTGCTCTTTGCGTTTTCGAAGTGTGTATCGATACTGCATCCGCCGATGTACATATTGCACGCCAGAACTTTTTCTATTCCGGAAGAGTGAGCAATGTCGTAAACGTAACGCACCGTATCTTCCGAAAAACTGTTGCCGATCATCAATAATTTCAATTCTTTAATCATAATACGTCGCCTTTAAGAATTTTTATCGCTTCGGCTATGGCGTTGTCATATCGATCGGAAACGCGTCCTGCGTTACGGTAGTCGAATTTGCTTGCGAACATGTTAAGATCGCTTTCCGCCTTGTCGAGTGCTTTTTTCTGTACGTTTATCAGCGTTTCGAGGTATTTATCCGCGCTTTTTCCGGCATACGAAACGTATTGTAAAAGCCGGGTGAAGTGTTTCATGCAAAAACCTTTGCTTTCTGCAAAAAGAGAGGGAAAATCTTTTTCGTTGTCAAACATTTGCGCGACGGTGTAGGAATAGCGAACCATCATTTCGTCCACGGTGTCGCAGATGACGCATGTGTCGAGATTTTCGCCGAGATCGTGAGCGAGCACCTTTGACTGCTTCGCCTTTTTGATTTCGCGGATGTTTTTATTTACGGTTTCGATTCTCGTGGCGAATTGCAGAGCCGTACCTAATTTGTTATCGCCTCTGTACAAAGCAAGCGTGTGCCGAGTGCAAAAGCCGCGCTCGTTTACGCGTACTCTGTATTCCGGCTGCATTACCGCTTCTCCGAGATATTGTTTAACCAATCTCTGCTCGCTCATCTTGTAGATTCGGCACATGGGACAATCGTCATGTTCTTTAAAAGCGTCCCAAACCGGGGTCGTCTGAATATGATACTGCATAAAAATCTCCGCTATGGAATAGAATTTACGAGAAATATTATACAGCATCGGAGTGAAAAATGCAAGATTTTTACGGCGATACGCCTTTTATAATATCAAATAAAAAACGGAAAAAACACATTTCTCGCGGCGAAACCGTCACGATAGGCGTCAGTGCGTCTTTTATCGCGAAAATAGCATTTGTAGCCGTCGTCATCGTGCTGGTCGCGGGATTTTTGGTTTTCAGATTCGCGTTTACCGTACGCACGGACGGACGCGAGTATTTCGTCGTGTGTTTTTACGACGGGCAGGATAAGGCTGTGGCGGAGAACATAAGTCGTGATCTGATTGCTTCGGGCGGCAGCGGATATATTGTCGCAGGAGGAACGTATAAGGTGTACGGCGGCGTTTATGTCAGTCGTGCGGATGCCGAAGCGGTTGCCGCTCGCCGAAACGAAGCGTTTGTCGAATCGGTGGGATGGGAAGAGGAAAAACTGTTGTTTTCGGCGTCGGCAGAAGCAAGTACGGTAAGAGCCGCTTTATCGGAATATGCCGCTTGCGTAGACGCATTGGCTCGGGAAACGGACAACATCGTTAATGAAAAGCAAACTCCGTCCGCGGTAAAAGCGTATGCGGCGGCAGAGGCTAAACTTTTCAACGAGTATTCGGCAAAACTCGCAGATAAAAATCTGTCCGTTTTGTTCGAAAGAGCAGCGCTCTCGCTCGGGAATTTCGTCGATGGCCGGGACGCCGATTTTCTGTCCGCGCTTCGATATGTCACTCAGGATCTCATCGTGCTCAGAAGTTCGATAAACCTATCAAAAAAGTAGGTAAAAGGGCTTTCTGAAGGCACAAATTCCGTTTTCGGCATGCAATTTTTGTAAAAAACTGCAAACGCCGGTTTGAAAGCAAAAATAAATACAAATAAATCTATAGAAATTTCCGGATACGAGCAAAAAACGCTTGAAAATTTGTTTCGATTATGATAAAATAGTTGGCGGAGCGTGTAGCGAGCGCAATATTTAGTGCAGATTCCTTTGAGGACAAGCACCGATGCGGCGTCGGTCCGCGCAAAAAACAAGTAAATGTCGTCCGGTTTTCCTCGAGAGGGTTTTGCCGGACGGAAAATCTACGTAAGGAGAGTAATATGAGCAATCAAATTATCGGAACAGAAGCGCAGGCTAAAGAACTTGACGCGGCTCTCGAAGAACTGAAAAACGTTCCCGGTCCCGTCATGAAAGCCATGCAGAAAGCGCAGGAAATCTACGGCTATCTTCCCATCGAGATTCAGTCCAAGATCGCTAAAACTTTCGGCGTATCGCTTGAAGAAGTTTACGGTATCGCAACCTTCTACGCGCAGTTCAATCTGCAGGCGAAAGGTAAGTACACGATAGGCATTTGCCTCGGTACCGCTTGTTACGTCAAAGGCAGCGGCGACGTGCTTCTCAAATTCAAGGAAAGACTGGGTATCGACGCCGGACAAACGACCGAGGACAGAAAGTACACTCTTGACGCGACCAGATGCATCGGATGTTGCGGACTCGCGCCCGTGCTTGCGGTCAACGGCGAAGTTTACGGCAATCTTAAAACCGACGACGTGGACGTCATTCTTGCTAAATACGCAGAATAAGCCGCAGCGTTCGACATAACGGAGGATTTTTCATAAATGAAAACTATTGAAGAAATAAACGCTATCCGCGACAATATGATGGTTCATCTCGAGAACCGCGTCGTCGGCGGAAAGAAAAACGAAAAAGCCAAGGAAAGAGCGCACATTCTGGTCTGCGGAGGTACGGGATGTACTTCCGGTCACAGTAAGGATATTCACGACGAATTCGTTAAAGTGCTTGCGGAAAAAGGGCTCACCGAGGAAATCAATCTGGTAACCACCGGCTGCTTCGGCCTTTGCGCAAAAGGTCCGATCGTGGTCGTTTATCCCGACGGCACGTTCTATCAGCACGTCAAGCCCGCAGACGTTCGCGAAATCGTCGAAGAGCATATCATCGGCGGAAAATTCGTGGACAGACTGCTCGGAGCGGAACGCGACGAAAACGGGAATCACATTTCCTTTAATAAATCCAAATTCTATAAAGATCAACGCCGCGTCGTTCTTCGTAACTGCGGTTTGATCGACCCCGAAAATATCGACGAATATCTCGCTTATAACGGCTATCAGGCGTATAAGAAGGCTGTCACCGAAATGACTCCGCAGGGCGTTATCGACGAAGTTATGAAGTCGGGTCTGCGTGGCAGAGGCGGTGCCGGCTTCTTAACCGGAAGAAAGTGGCAGTTTGCTCACGATTCCGTAAACGACACCAAATACGTCGTATGTAACGCCGACGAAGGCGATCCCGGCGCGTTCATGGACAGATCGGTCCTCGAAGGAGATCCGCACGCGCTCATCGAAGCGATGATGATCGCAGGTTACGCAATCGGAGCAGAGCAAGGCTACGTCTACGTTCGTGCGGAATATCCTATCGCCGTTCACAGACTTCAGGTTGCAATCGGACAGGCTCTCGAGTACGGAATTCTGGGCGACAACGCAATGGGGCTCGGACATAAGTTCAACATCGAACTTCGTCTGGGCGCAGGCGCATTCGTATGCGGAGAAGAAACCGCTCTTCTCAACTCCACCGAAGGTAAGCGCGGCGAACCTCGTCAGCGTCCGCCTTTCCCTGCGGTAAAAGGTTTGTTCGGAAAACCCACGCTCATCAACAACGTCGAAACGTACGCAAACATCGCGCAGATCATCTATAACGGCGCCGACTGGTTTAATCAGGTCGGAACCGAAAAGAGTAAGGGTACGAAAGTATTCGCTCTCGGCGGAAAAATCGTAAACACCGGACTCGTCGAAATTCCCATGGGTACGACGCTTCGTACCATCATCGAGGAAATCGGCGGCGGCATCCCCAACGGCAAGAAGTTCAAGGCCGCTCAGACCGGCGGACCTTCCGGCGGATGTATCCCGGCTTCTCTCATCGATACTCCTATCGACTACGATAACCTTATCGCAATCGGCTCCATGATGGGCTCCGGCGGACTTATCGTCATGGACGAAGACAACTGCATGGTCGATATCGCGAAATTCTTCCTCGAATTCACCGTCGACGAATCCTGCGGTAAGTGCACGCCCTGCCGTATCGGCAACAAGCGTCTTTACGAAATGCTCGACAAGGTCACCAAAGGCGAAGCGACCATGGAAGACCTCGACAAGATGGAACAGTTGTGCTACTACATAAAGGAAAATTCTATGTGCGGATTAGGTCAGACCGCGCCCAACCCGGTTCTGTCCACCATGAGATACTTCCGCGACGAATACATCGCTCACGTCCGCGATAAGAAATGCCCCGCAGGCGTATGTAAGGCGCTGGTTTCGTACGAAGTCATGAAAGACAAGTGCATCGGCTGCAAAGCGTGCCTGCGCGCATGCCCCGTCGGCGCAATCAGCGTAAACGAATACGGCGAAGTCATGGAAGGAAAACGTCTTCCCTACGTTTGCATCGATACGACCAAGTGCATTAAGTGCGGCAGTTGTATAGCGACCTGCAAGTTCCACGCAATCAAGAAATAATTGAGGTGTTATGATGAAAAACGTTACTTTAAAAATAAATAATACGTCGGTCACCGTACCGGAAGGAACTCGCATTCTCGACGCTGCACGTCAGGCAGGTTTCGATATACCCACCCTTTGCTACCTTAAAGACGTAACCAACGAAGGTAGTTGCCGTATGTGCGTCGTCGAAGTCAAGGGCGCAAGAAGCCTCGTCGTTTCCTGCGTCGGAACCGTAGCGGAAGGAATGGAAGTATTTACCAATACTCCTAAGGTCATTGCTTCTCGCAAGACCACGCTCGAACTCATGCTCAGCAACCACAAGAGAGAATGTCTTTCCTGCGTGCGTAGCACCAATTGCGAATTGCAGAAACTCGCTCTCGAATACGGCTGCGACGATAAGCGTTTCGAAGGCGAACATACGCATGTAACCGTAGAAGCGGTTAACCCCTATCTCGTTCGCGATAACGATAAATGTATTCTGTGCCGCAGATGCGTCGCAATGTGCTCCAAAATTCAGTCGGTCGGCGTCATCGGCGCAAACCGCCGCGGATTCAACACCGAAATCGGATGCGCGTTCAACCGTAACCTCGGCGACGTAGACTGCGTTGCCTGCGGACAGTGCATTAAAGTATGCCCGACCGGCGCACTCACCGAAGTGGACGACACCGATAAGGTCATCGCCGCTCTCAACGATCCGAACAAATACGTCATTTTCGGAACCGCACCGTCCGTCCGCGTCGCGCTCGGCGAAGAATTCGGCAATCCCATCGGAACCGATGCTGAAGGTAAAATGGTTGCCGCAATCAAGAGAGTGGGTGCAGACAAGGTGTTCGACGTCAATATGACCGCAGACCTTACCATCATGGAAGAAGGAACGGAACTGTTGCAGCGTTTAAGCGATAAAAACGCAGTGCTGCCCATGATTACCAGTTGCAGCCCCGGATGGATCAGATTTATCGAATTCAACTATCCGGAACTTCTGGGACATCTGTCCTCCTGCAAATCTCCGCAGCAAATGTTCGGCGCAGTCATGAAAACGTACTACGCTCAGGCAAATAACATCGATCCCAAGGATATTTACGTCGTTTCCTGCATGCCCTGTACGGCAAAGAAAGCGGAAATTCTCCGCGACGATCAGGCTGCAAGCGGCTATCCCGATATCGACGTCGTTCTCACGACTCGCGAACTGGCTCGCCTTATCAAGAAATACGGCATCAACTTCAATAACCTTCCGAACGAACAGTTCGACGATCCTATCGGTTACGGCACTACCGCAGGTCTTATCTTCGGAGCAACCGGCGGCGTTATGGAAGCGGCACTTCGTACCGTTTCCGAACTCGTTACCGGAAAGACTCTCGAAAAACTCGATTTCGAAGCCGTACGCGGCGTAGAAGGTATCAAGGAAGCGACCGTAACGCTCGGTGACAAAACGCTTAAAGTCGCAGCGGTCAACACCTTGTCCAAGGCAAGAGAAGTCATGGAACAGATCAAACGCGGCGAGTGCGATTACACGTTCATCGAAATCATGGCTTGCCCCGGCGGATGCGTAAACGGAGGCGGACAGCCTATCGTATCTTCCGAACTGCTCAATAAGGGCGTCGATCCGAGAGCACTTCGTGCTGCCGCTATCTACAAAATGGATAAAGACAGCCCGATCAGAAAGAGTCACGAAAACCCGGTTATTAAGAAACTCTACGCAGAGTATTTTGAAAAACCCGGCAGCCACAAGGCTCACGAAATATTGCACACTTCGTACGTCAAGCGCGAAAAGATGTAATAAATTCAGATAAATACGGCAGGCTCGCTCGTTTTTAACGAGTGGGCTTGTTTTTTATGTGACGGCAGTGATTTTTATCAAATCGCTTGCAAAAACGAAGATTATCGTGTATAATACATAAGAGAATGACAGAGTGCGAAAAACTTGAAAAAATTCGCCGCAATATTGCGAATTATAAATTAACCGAGGCTGTAACCATCGTTGCCGCTTCCAAGACCGTCGAGCCGGGTAAAATCGACGAAACGTTCGATAACGGGATCGCCGATTTCGGAGAAAATCGGGTGCGGGAACTGCTCGATAAATTCGGAAAAGTCACGCGTCCGGTTCGCTGGCATTTTATCGGCAGATTGCAGACCAACAAGGTAAAATATATCATTGATAAAGTGTCGCTCATTCAATCGGTAGACAGCGAAAAACTGCTTGACGAAATTGACAGGCGCGCAAAAAATATCGGCGTCGTCATGCCGGTGCTTATCGAAGTCAATACTGGCGAAGAAGAGTCGAAAGGCGGAGTTTTGCCCGAGCAAGCGGATATGCTTTGCGCTCTTGCGGCAAAGCGAGCAAACGTGCGGCTTGACGGACTGATGTGCGTTTTCCCGAAAAATGCCGACAAATCCTTGTACGATAGAGCGCGCGAATTGTTCGATAATCTTAAAAGCAAATACGATCTGAAAATTCTGTCTATGGGTATGAGTGACGACTATGTTACCGCATTGCAATGCGGAAGCAATATGCTAAGGCTCGGAAGGGCGATTTTCGGAGAAAGAAAGAGGGAAACTCTATGAACAACGACTATTACAATAACGGAAACGGACGAGCAAACGATTTGCCGTTTTTCGAAGACACGCACGGCACACCCGATTATTCGGGCGGCGGTATGCGCGACGGCGCGCCCGTTCCCAAAAATCCGACTTCACCGTACGGCGGCGGACTTTATCCGCAAAGCGGCAGAGGAAACGACTATGCTCGTTACGGCACTCGGCAGGACGATTTTGCTACGAAAGCGTCCAAAAACTTCAATAACGTCATGGTTTATAAGCCGATGTCGGAAATAGAATCGAAAACCATAATCGATTTTATCAAGAGAGGCGAGCCTGCGATTATCGATCTCGAAAAAGCGGAAACGCAGGTGTCGCAGCGTATTCTCGATTTCGTGTCGGGAGCGGCATACGCTCTTTCGGGAACGGTACACAGAGTGTCGGGAAATATTTTTCTGCTGTCGCCGAAAGGCGTCGAAGTCACCGTGCCGTACGAGGTTGACGATGAAAGGTAATTTTTTTGTTAGCGCGTGGAAGTATCTCAAAAGCGCGTGGCGCGAACTCGTCACGATAGTTGCCGTGTTGGTCGTTGATCTCGTCAGCAAAAGCATTGTCGAAAAAAATATGACCGAAGGGCAAACGCTTACGCTTATTCCCGGACTGTTTTCTTTCCGTTTTTCGTATAACGATAAAGCCGCGTACAGCATGGCGTTCGGGCTTGAAAAAGTGCTTACTCAAGACCAGATTATCACGTTTTTCATAATCACGACGATTATAGCGTTGCTTGCTTTTTCATTCGTATTATGGTGGCTCAGAAGTCGTAACCTCATTTCGAGAATAGCGATCGCGCTGATAATAGGCGGCGCGCTCGGAAACCTCGTCGATCGCATAGCAATACGAAAGGTGCGCGACTTTTTGTGCCTTACCGTTTTCGGCAAAGAAATATTCGGAAGTTTCAACGTGGCGGACGCCGCTCTTTCGATAGGAGTGGTGCTGGTTGCGGTATATCTTATATTCTTCTTCGATAAAGACGAAGAAAAACTGAAAAAACTCAAAGCGTCTGCCGCAGTCGCTTCCGGCGAACAAATCGCAGAGCCCGTTCCGAATCCGCTTTCCGACGTTCCTTCCGGCGGTGACAGCCAAGAGGAAAATCGGCAATCGGACGAACAAAACGAAGCGCATAATAATTCGGACGAGCAACCCGATCGGGCAAAACAAGAAGAGCAGGTGCAAAACGGCAATGATTCTGACGCTTAAAGCAGAGAAAAACGTCCGGCTCGACGTGATTATTACGGAAAACAGCGACATAACCCGTTCGTATGCCGCAAAACTGATCGAACGAGGCTTGTGCCGGGTTAACGGCGAAGTGGCGGAAAAAAACGGCGAGAAGATTAAATGCGGCGACACGATAACTCTCGAAGTGCCGGAATGCGTTCAGACGATCGAAAAAAAAGATATTCCGTTCGAAATAATCTACGAGGACGACGATATTGCCGTAATCAATAAACCGCAGGGACTTACCGTTCATCCGGCGGGCGGAAATTATACCGATACGCTCGTCAACGCGCTCATGTTTAAGTTGGACAGTTTATCGGGAATTAACGGAGAAATTCGCCCGGGAATAGTGCATCGGTTGGATAAAAACACGTCGGGTATTATGATAGTCGCGAAAAACGACAAAGCGCATTTGTCGCTTTCGGAGCAAATAGCCGAACGCATGGTAAAAAAACGCTACGTTGCGCTTCTTGAGGGCAATCTTAAAGAAGATGAAGGAATTATCCGCACGCTTATCGGCAGAAATCCGAAAGACCGCAAAAAAATGGCGGTGACGAGCGACGGAAGAGAAGCGGTCACGGGATATAAAGTGATCGAACGATTTAAGGAGAACTGTTTCGTTCTGTTCGATTTGCACACCGGCAGAACGCATCAGATACGCGTTCATGCGGCATATCTCGGACACCCCGTGGTCGGCGATCCCGAATACGGTTTCAAAAAGCAGAAATTCAATTTAAACGGACAACTTTTGCACTCGTACTCGCTTACGTTTACTCACCCGAAAAGCGGAAAGGTTATGACTTTCACGGCACCGCTGCCCGATTACTTCGTCGAAGTTTACGATATTTTGGCAAAACGAGATAATAAACCACTATTTGTGCAAAATTCCGTTGACAAAACAATTGAAATGTTGTAAAATAGTACGGTACGATATATCGAATTTATGAGGTTAATTAAAATGGCTAACAACAAAAAGTCTACAGGCGCAATATTGGATTTAGTTTGCAATCTTGCAATCGTTGCCGCAGCAATAGTTCTGATTGTCGCTCTGTGCGTCAATAACAACAACGTAACCGCATTTAACGTGCTTGTTCTGATCGGCTGCGCAGTATGCGTGCTTGCAGCGGTAGTAGTACTGATTCGCGCGATAACCGTTCTTTGCGGCAAACTCAATCATCGTTCGCCCGAGTATAAAAACGCAATCACACGCACGGTTTTCATGGGTATCGTTTTTGCTCTGTCCGTTCTCGGATTGATTTGGGCTATTCTCGAAATCGTTAAATAAATCGTTAAACAGAAAATATATGCAAAAAAGGAACGCGGCTTCAAACGGCTTCGTTCCTTTTGTTTTTATCGTAAGATCGGAATTTCGGTTCAGCAATCCGGTTTTCGCGGCGTTACGTTTACGGTTTGCTGATTGGTGTAGATAACTTTGCCGGGAGCCGCGCCCGACGGTTTTTTAACGAACTTTATGAGAGTGTAGTCCACGGGTACGTTGGCGGACGCCGACGCTTTGGAGTAGTAGGCGCACCATGCCGCGACTTTATTGATGGTTTCCTGCGGAACGGAAACGCCTTCTATCACGGCGTGACTGCCGTGAATTTTCTGCGCGTGCAACCACAAATGGTTTTTATCCGACTTTTTCACGAGATCGTCGTTTTGGTAATTGTTTTTGCCGATAAGAACGCGGAAGCCGTCGGCGCTCAGTTCGAGAGGTTTTGCCGCGCGTTTGAGTTTGGTCTGTTTTGCGCTTTTACGAATGAGTTTCTGAGCCGCCATTTCGCTTTCTATCTGGTCGATGTCGGCGGAAAGAGTGGCGTTTTCAAGCGAAACGTAAAGAGAATCGAGATAATCCAGTTCTTTTTCCGTGTATTCGGCTAATTCTTTGGTTTTGGAAATGGCGTTTTTTGCTTTATCGTACTTTTTGTAGTAAGCAGCTGCGTTTTTAGAGGGCGAAAGTTGCTTATCGAGAGCGATTTTTCGGGTTTTACCGGTGTAGTAATCGTCCACGACGACGCTTTCGTCGCCCTGCCTTATTTTGTATATATTCGAAACGATCAGGTCGCCGATAATGCGATTTTCGTCGTAATCGGAATTGTCGCGTATGAGTTCGGCAAAAATTTTTTCGTTTTTTTTGCAGCGTTCGATGTGTTGACGGACGCAGGTGAGCAGTTTTTTTATTCTTGCGGACGACTGCATTTTGGAGGCAAGTCCTTCCGCATATTTTTCGGTAGCGGCGCTTATCGTGGAGAAAAGTTGCCACTCGCCGCTTATGCTGCCGTACGGAGATGGATAGCAGCCTTCCGCTTTTCCGTCTTTAAAAAGAAGGGCAGGACGATAGTCGTTTCCGAGCGAGAGAAAAGCGGCGTAAAGTTTTTTCGCTTGCTGCAAAGAAATCGCGTCGGCATTGTTATCTAATCCGCTTCTGAATATCGCCTCTTTAAGCGACGCGGGAGAAAATCCGATAAAATTCTTCTGCAGAAAACTTTGAAGTCCTCCGCCCGAGTACAGAGAAGTCGCTTTTTCTGTAAAAAAATCCTCGTCGTCTATATCGGTTTTGCCGGTTTGAGCAGGAGGCAGTTCGTATTTAAGCCCCGGAAGAACGGCGCGCGTCGTAACGTCAAGCGGAAGATGTTTCGCGCTGTCTGTGATTTTTCCGTCGTCGTCCACCAGTATGGCGTTGGAGAATTTGCCCACGAGTTCGACGTAAAAGGAGTATTTTTTCGCTTCGAACATGTTGCACGTTCCGGTAAGCGAAAATTTAATAACGCGCTCGTAAGGAATTTGTTCTATTTTGTCGATAACTGCGCCCGTTAATTGTTTTCTCAGATGCATCAGAAAGCCGAACGGAGTGTCGGGATTTTCTCCCGTTTTTTCCGCGACTATGCATCTCGGCGCAACGGGAGAAAGAGAAATAAGCAATTTTACGTTTTTGTCTTTGGCGCGAACGAAAAAAACCACGTCTTCGTAAGTGGGCATGAAAATTCTGTCAATGCGCGCGCCTTCGAGAAACGAGAGTTCGCCGACAAGGTGATGAAGAAGCAGAGCGTCTGCGGACATGAGAAATCTCCTTAAAATCTTGTTTTTCGCATAATATTATACCTTTATTCGTTAATTTAGTCAAATAAAATTGACAAAGACGAATAATTGTGCTATGATATTAGGCGGCTATGCCCTATTTTAATCAGTTAAACAAAGCAGCGGAGCAATCACGCATGCATCGGAGGTTTTTATGAATTACAGTATCGAAGAAAAGAAAGGCGAAGTTAAGTTGAACTTCACGCTTTCCGCAAAAGAATGGGACGAAGAGATCAATAAGGCTTACCTTAAAAACAAGGCAAAGTTCAACATCCCCGGATTCCGCAAAGGACAGGCTCCTCGCAAAATGATAGAAAGCATGTACGGTGTCGGAGTATTCTTCGACGATGCGTTTAATTCCGCGTTCTATGACAGTTATTCCAAGGCTCTCGACGAGCACGAAGAAATTTATCCCGTCGACGAACCCAAGGTAGACATCGAATCCATCGACGAAAACGGCGTTAAATTTAGCGCGGTAGTAACCGTTAAACCCGAAGTCGAACTGGGCGAATACAAAGGTATTAAACTGGAAAAAGTTGAGTATAATGTAACTGCCGGCGACGTTAAGGCGGAACTCGACAGAATGCGCGAGCAGGCTTCGAGAAGAGTGGAAGTCGAAGGCAGAGCGGTTAAAGACGGCGACATCGTCAAACTCGATTACAGCGGAAGCGTGGACGGAGTTAAATTCGACGGCGGCACCGCAACCGATCAGGAACTCGTTATCGGCTCCAAGACCTTCATCCCCGGATTCGAAGAGCAGATGAAAGGAATGAACATCGGCGAGACCAAAGATATCAACGTTACCTTCCCCAAAGAATATCACGCAGCGGATCTTGCCGGTAAAGAAGCCGTGTTCACCGTAACCGTTAAAGGAATCACCGAAAAGCAGTTGCCCGAACTCGACGACGCTTTCGCAAAAGACGTAAGCAAATTCGACACTCTTGCCGATTATAAGGCAGACATCAAAAAACGTCTTACCGAACAGAACGAAAACAGGGCGAAAGTCGAAAATCAGAACGCCGTCATCAAAGCGGTTACCGACAACGCTACAGTCGAAATTCCCGAATGTATGATCGAGCGCGAACTCGACTACATCGTTCAGGATATGGAACAGCGCCTTAACTACATGTACAACGGTATCAGATTCGAAGATTATCTCAAATATACCGGCAGCAGTATGGAGCAGTTCAGAAAAGACCGCAAAGCAGAAGCCGAAAACAACGTTAAAACCCGTCTTGTGGTCGAAGCGATAATCAAAGCCGAAAAAATCGAAGCAACCGACGCCGATATGGACGAAGCGCTCTCGAAAATGGCTGAAACCGCTAAAAAGTCGCTCGAAGAATACAAAAAGGGCGTTTCTTCGCAGCAACTCAACTATATCAGAAGCGATATTCTCATGAAGAAGTTGCTTGATTTTCTTACCGAGAACAACGTTTTCGAGAAGAAAGCGGCAGAAAAGAAAGAGAAAAAGACTGCAGAAAAGAAAACCGAAAACACCGAAAAGAAGGAAACCAAGAAGAAAACGACTAAAGAAGAAAAATAATTCCGGAGGTCGAAATGATTAAAAACAATCTCGTCCCCATGGTCATCGAACAGACCAACAGGGGTGAAAGGTCGTACGATATTTACTCTCGTTTGCTCGAAGACCGCATTATTTTCCTTACCGGGGAAATAAACGATCTTTCCGCAGACATCGTTATTGCACAACTTATTTATCTCGAAGGCAAGGATCCCGAAAAGGACATCAGCCTTTACATCAACAGCCCGGGCGGAAGCGTGACTTCCGGCATGGCAATCTACGACACCATGAACTACATCAAGTGCGACGTCAGCACGATTTGCGTGGGAATGGCGGCTTCCATGGGTGCGTTTTTGCTCTCGTCGGGAGCAAAAGGCAAGCGTTTCAGCCTGCCTAACAGCGAGATCATGATTCACCAGCCGCTGGGCGGAGCGCAGGGTCAGGCGAGCGATATTAAAATTCAGGCGGATCACATAATGAAAATTAAGGATCGCATGAATCGCATTCTCTCTGCGAATACTTCTCAGCCGCTCAAAAAAATCGAAAAGGATGTTGACAGAGATAACTATATGACCGCCGAAGAGGCGCTTAAATACGGTCTTATCGATAAAATATTCGATAAACGCGTGTAGGAGTGTATAATTGGTTAGTAAAAACGTTGAAGTTAAATGTTCATTTTGCAATCGTCCCGAATCGCTTGTGCGGCAGATGATAGCAGGTCCCAATAATCTGTTTATTTGCGACGAATGTGTCAAAAATTGCAGCGAAATGCTTAAAGGTGCGAATAAACCCGAGCCCGAATTCGAACTGCCCACGCCGCGCGACATAATGGCTCGTCTCGACGAGTATATAGTAGGACAGCAGGAAGCGAAAAAAGTTTTAAGCGTTGCCGTATATAATCACTATAAACGCGTCGATTATAACACAAAACACGGTTTAAGCGACATCGATCTCAAAAAGAGCAATATTCTCATGCTCGGACCCACCGGTTGCGGAAAAACACTGCTCGCACAAACGCTGTCGCGTATTCTTAACGTGCCGTTTGCCGTTGCCGACGCAACTACGCTCACCGAGGCGGGATACGTCGGAGAGGATGTCGAAAACGTTCTTTTAAAACTTATTCAGGCAGCCGATTACGATATTAAAAAAGCAGAAAAAGGCATTATTTATATCGACGAAATCGATAAAATAGCGAGAAAAAGCGAAAACGTCAGCATCACTCGCGACGTTTCCGGCGAAGGCGTTCAGCAGGCGCTTTTGAAAATAGTCGAAAGTACCGTGGCGTCCGTACCTCCGCAGGGAGGAAGAAAACATCCGCAGCAGGAATGTCTGCAAATCGACACGACCAATATTTTGTTCATTTTCGGCGGAGCGTTCGTAGGACTGGACAAAATAATCGAAAAGAGACAGAGTGCTTCTTCGCTCGGCTTCGGCGGCGAAATAAAACGCAGCGATATCGGCGAGGACGAAATCCTCAAAAAAGTACAGCCGCAGGATCTTATAAAATTCGGACTTATTCCCGAATTTATCGGACGAGTACCGATAACCGTAAGTCTGACGGCGCTTGACGAAAACGCTCTGGTAAACATTCTCACAAAACCGAAAGACGCACTCGTAAAGCAGTACGTCGAACTCATGAAAATGGACGGCGTCGATCTCAAATTCGACGAAGAAGCGGTTAAGGCGATAGCGCGCAAGGCAATCGAACTGAAAACGGGTGCGAGAGGGCTGCGAAGCATAGTCGAAGATTGCATGCTCGACACCATGTTCGAAACGCCGACGGATAAAGACGTCAAGGGCGTGATTATAACTAAAGATTGTATTGAAAAGGGCGCAAAACCCGTAATAACGCGATCGGAAGAAAAATCTGCATAAATAATAAACGGCATTTCACATCGGAAGTGCCGTTTTTACTTGTAAAATTCATATTTATGTGGTACAATAAATAAACGATATTTTTTCGAAAACTCAAATGTGTGCAGCGTCGCGAGGTAACGACTAATGGAAGATAAATTGGAATTGGAAAAAGATACAGAAGGTACCACAGCCGAGAAAAAAAGAATGAAGGTGGTTTTTATCCGCACCAACGTTCTTTTCCCCGGTCAGATACTCAGTTTCGAACTGGATAAAAACAACGACGTTTTGCGACTGATGGAAGAATCCCGCGCAAAAAACGAGGATATTCTCGTTATCGCCGAAAAAAATCCCGGAAACGAAGGCGCGGCTCCCGAAGACGCGTACGACGTCGGAACGACCGCGCATATTACGCAGATTCTGCGCCTTCCGAACGACGCAGGAAGAGCGGTCGTGCGCGGCGGAACGAGAATGAAGGCTCTCGAATACGTTGCAGTATCTCCGTTCGAAGCGATAGTGGAACCGTTCGGCGAGGATATGCGCGGCGAAGCGGAAGACTCGGCGATTATAAATCTCATAAAAGAAGAGTGTGCAAAGACCAAAGCGGTCGGCGGTAAACTTGCCGGCGACGTGGTTTCGCTTGCAACCGCCGAAAATCCCGACAGACTTATTTGCGAACTTACTTATCTGCTCTGCGGAAAAGACTCCGAAAGACAGGCAATACTCGAAATTTCGTCCAAAAAAGATCAGTTGGAGGCACTTTATAAAAAACTCGTTGCAAGCAGCGAAGTGCTTGAAGCCGAAAAACGCATTTCGCAGCGCGTAAAGGAAAGCGTCGATAAAAATCAGAAGGAATATTATCTGCGCGAACAAATAAAGGCGATTCACGACGAACTCGGCGACGACGAGGAAGAAAAAGACAAATACCTGCAAACGGCTAAGGATAAAAAACTTCCCGATTACGCAGTCGAAAAGTTGCAGAAAGAAATGAACCGTATGGATAAAATGGCGGCAAATTCGCCCGAAGCCGGGGTAATCCGCACATATATCGAGTGGCTTCTGGATTTACCGTGGGGCGTGGAATCGAAAGACGATACCGATTTGAATCACGCTCGGCAAGTGCTGGACGCCGACCATTACGGACTGGAAAAAATCAAGGAAAGAATTATCGAATATCTTGCCGTTCACAAACTCACGGAAAACAATAAGGGAACCATTTTGTGTTTCGTCGGACCGCCCGGAGTGGGTAAAACTTCGATAGTCGAGTCCATTGCTCGCGCGGCAGGCAGAAAATTCGTGCAAATGTCGCTCGGCGGCGTGCGCGACGAAGCGGAAATACGCGGACACAGAAGAACGTATATCGGCGCAATGCCCGGCAGAATTCTCTCGGGTATGAAGTCGGCAGGCGTAAACAATCCCGTGTTTTTGCTTGACGAAATAGACAAAATGTCGAGCGATTTCCGCGGAGACCCTGCAAGCGCGATGCTCGAAGTACTCGACCCAAATCAGAACGATAAATTCAAAGATCATTATCTCGAAATACCGTACGATTTGTCCAAAGTCATGTTCGTCGCAACCGCAAACACGACCGAAAGCATACCGGCACCGCTTCTTGACAGAATGGAACTCATCGATTTAACCGGCTACACTTACGCTGAAAAATTGCAGATTGCCAAGCGTTATCTTGTTCCTAAACAAATTAAAAACAACGGAATGATCGACTGCGAAATCAAGGTTTCCGACGCCGCGTTAAATGCTATCATATCCGGTTACACCAAGGAAAGCGGAGTGCGCGGACTGGAGCGCGAAATCGGTTCGCTGATCCGCAAACTTGCGGTTAAAAGAGTAAGCGAAAATCAAAAAGAGTTCACGATAGAAAAAGAAGATCTGAAAAATTATCTCGGCGCGGTAAAATTCCGTGAGGACGAAGCGCTTTCGGACGACTGCGTGGGCGTTGCGAACGGGCTTGCCTGGACCAGCGTCGGAGGCGTTACTCTCAAAGTGGAAACCGCTCTAATTCCCGAAGGAAAAGGCGAAATTATTCTCACCGGCAACATGGGCGACGTTATGAAAGAGTCGTGCCGTATCGCCGTCAGTGTGGTAAGAAGCCGTATGACGAAGTATTCTATCCCGCCGGAAAAGTTCACGAAATACGATTTGCACGTGCATATCCCGGAAGGCGCGACGCCTAAAGACGGACCGAGCGCAGGTATAACGCTTTCGACCGCCGTAATGTCGTTGATGACCGGAAGAAAAGTGCGCGGCGACGTTGCAATGACCGGAGAGGTCACCTTAACCGGCAGAGTACTTGCGATAGGCGGACTTAAAGAAAAATCGCTTGCCGCGGTCAGAAGCGGAGCGAAAACGCTGATAATTCCCGAGGAAAACCGAAAAGACGTCGACGAATTGCCCCCTGAGGTTAAAGAAAATCTCGAAATCGTGTGCGTAAAAGAAGTGGACGAAGTGTTCGAGAGGGCGATCATATGATTAAAAACGCTCGCTTTATGACCAGCATCGCCGATCTTAACGTCTACCACGAAATCGCAAACGGCTACGATTGCCACGAGATATGTATGCTCGGAAGATCTAACGTCGGAAAGTCGTCGTTTATCAATTTTCTGACGGGCAGAAACAAGTTGGCAAAAACGTCGTCCACTCCCGGAAGAACGCGACTTATCAATCTTTTCGATGTAAACGACGGACAGTTCGTTCTCGTTGATTTGCCCGGCTACGGGTATGCGAAAGTGGGAAAGTCCGAAAAAGACAAATGGGACGCTCTGCTCGGCGGCTACGTCGAAACCAGTCGAAAACTAAAACATGCGTTCGTTCTGGTCGACAGTCGAATAGAACCCACCGTGCTCGACAAGCAGACGGTCAATTATCTGTACTACTGCAACATTCCGTTTTCGGTTTTTGCCACGAAGTGCGATAAATTGTCGAAAGCCGAACTGTCTCGTTCGATGCAGAGAATAGCAACGGCGCTCGGTATGGGCGTTGGAAATATAATAGCGGTATCCGCCGTCAAAAAAACAGGTTTGGAAGCCGCCGAAAACAGAATCAATCAAATACTCGGTTGCGAGTAACATAAATCCGCCTTTCGTAATACAATTTACGGGAGGCTTTTTTATGGCAAACAATATTTCGGCAGGAAGAATAGTCGGAAGTCCGCTGTGCGGTTTGTGCGAGCGAATTTGCATAAGAGTGAAAAAAGTAACCGACGGTTGTGTCGTTCGATTAAACAACGTCGAGCAGGAAAACATACAATTAACGCTTAACGGTTCGATCGTTCCGACTCTGCCGTATACGTTTGTTTCGGCTGAAAATTTCGTTCAGCCGGCGGTAACCGGTCTGTCGGTAACAACTATAGAGAATAATCGCGTACGAGTGTCGTATAACGCGGTTTTTACCGTTACGGTGACTTTTACGGACTTGCTTAATCGCACGTTTACGGCAAACGGAACGGTTACGGTGCCGCGCGACGTCGTGCTTTCGGTCCCGTCGGACGGACGCGATTATTCGATAGAAGTCACGGGTAAACTTTTAAGTCGCCTCGGGACGGTCGATGATAATTTGGTCGCGAATTTCACTTGTTGTATAGCGATAATTACGGCGGTGGTGGTCGTCGCCGACGTACTTGTGCCGACGTACGGAGAGTGCGTTTATCCCGATTGCACCGGATATGACGACGGAGTGTGCCGAGCGCTGTTCAACACGCCGCCGTTCGGTAACGTCAACGGTCAGACGTAGCAAAGCGCAATTAAACGCGTAAAAATCGTTTGCCAAAAACGACAAAAAGTGGTATAATCGAGAGCATGAAAGTGTTTTCGATAAGCGATTTACATTTATCAATAAATAACCCCAAGCCCATGAACATATTCGGAGAAGTGTGGGACGATTACTTAAGCGTCATCGCCGAATCCTGGAATGAAAAAGTCGGCAAAGACGACGTCGTGCTTATAGCCGGCGACATCAGTTGGGCAATGAAAATGAACGAAGTGCAGCCCGATCTCGACTATATCGCCGGTTTTCCGGGCAAAAAGATAATTATTAAGGGCAATCACGATTATTGGTGGTCGTCGCTTTCCGTGCTTCGCAGCATACTTCCGCCCGATATGTACGCGCTTCAGAACGACGCGCTCAAAATCGAGAACGTAGTGTTTTGCGGAAGTCGCGGCTGGCTATGTCCCGAGGACTGCCTTACCGACGCCGATAAAAAAATATACGCACGCGAACTTATACGCATGCGCCTGTCGCTCGAGTGTGCGCAAAAACTTCGCACTTCCGAAGATAAACTCGTGGTAATGACGCACTATCCGCCCTTTAATTTCAGACAGGATGACAGCCCCATGACCGAACTGTTCGAGCAGTTTCACGCCGACGCAGTCGTGTACGGGCATTTGCACGGAAAGAACGCGAGAGCGATTCCCGAATTCGAAAAGAAGGGCGTGACCTATTATCTCACGTCGTGCGATCTTGTAAAAAATCAACTGGTCGAAATATTATAAGAAGATAAAACGATAACGAAAAAACAGCAGAAAAGTCCGCTTGCCGCCGAGCATCGGGCTTTTTGTTTTTTTAACCACTTTCGACCACGACAAAGAACGTAAGCGCACATATCGGAAACGGTAGCGTGTTTATCGGGTAAAATCATGCCGATTTTACGTTCGATGCAGGAAAAAGCGTTAACCGTTTTAAAAATCACGACCACGAGTAACACTGCCGTCCCGAACGAATCCGAACCTCGTTTTCTTGTAAAACGGGCTTTTTTTCTTTGTTTTGAGAGTCAAAACGTAGAATTATCGAACGCGAAGTGGTCGCAAATGGTTACTTAGCACAAAAATTTTTGAATTTGTGGTTAAAAGTGGTCAAAAATGGTTGACAGGGGAAATATTGTATGCTAAAATATAGGTAATGACAAAAGGAGGTGCCTCGGGTATGTTGTTGTTTGGTACATACGAACATCAGATGGACGAGAAAAAGAGAATACGAATTCCCGCCAAACTCAAAGACGCGCTCGGCACGACTCCTATAATCATGAAGGGCAACGGTCCGTATCTTGTCGTTTATTCGCAGGAGAGAGCAAGCGAGGTAATCAGAAATCGCTTTGCATCGCTCATCGACGAAGGCGGCGACGAGGATAATCCGGACATGGAGAAACTTCGTGACCTTACGTCCAACGCGCAAAATGCGGAAGAGGACAAGCAGGGCAGAGTAAAACTCGACGGCGCGCTTGTTTCTCACGCAAACCTCAAGAAAAACGTCGTCACCATAGGTATGGTCGACAGAGCGGAAATCTGGAGCGCGGAAGACTGGGCAAATCGTAAAAAGAACAAAAAAGCCTGAATAACTCTTTGAACGTTTAGGGAGAAAGACAAAATGGAAGAACAGTACCACGTTCCCGTCATGTTCGAAGAATGTATGGAAGCGCTGAACGTTAAGCCTGACGGTATTTACTTCGACGGAACGTTGGGCGGCGGCTCTCACACCGCTGGAATTCTTTGCAGAGGCGGAAAGGTAATTGCGACCGATCGCGACGACGATGCGATAGCATACTGCAAAAAAAAGTTTTCCACGCATCCGTTCGGAGAAAATCTGACGATAGTAAAAAGCAACTTCAAAGATTTTACGTCGGTCATAGCGAAGGCGGGCGTTAAAAAAGTAGACGGAGTGCTTCTCGATCTCGGAATTTCGTCGCATCAGGTGGACGATGCGGAAAGAGGTTTTTCTTTCCGTCAGGACGCACCCCTCGATATGCGGATGGACAGGACGCAACGCTTTTCGGCTTACGACATCGTAAACGACTGGCAACAGGATAAAATCGCGGAAGTAATACTCGACTACGGCGAAGAAAAATTCGCAAGACGCATCGCGAAAAACATCTGCGCATACAGGCAGAACAAGAAAATCGAAACGACGCTCGAACTTGCCGACATAGTAAAACACAGCGTAGACAGCGCGTCGATGAAAAACGGTCACCCGGCGAAAAAAACATTTCAGGCGCTGCGTATAGCGGTCAACGACGAACTCGGCGGACTGGGAGAAGTTATCGGCAATATGGTCGAAAAACTCAACGTCGGCGGAAGAATAGCGATAATATCGTTCCATTCGCTCGAAGACAGAATAGTAAAACGCAAATTCGCCGAACTTTCCACCGGTTGCATTTGCGACAAATCGCTCCCCGTGTGCGTATGCGGACATAAGGCGGATATAAAACTGATCGGAAAATATCGCCCGAGCGAAAAAGAACTGGAAAAAAACTCACGCAGCGCGAGCGCAACGCTTAGGGTTGCCGAGAAAATAGAAAAATAAGCAATAAAAAAACAAAGAATAATAAAGGAGAGAGTATCATATTATGATAACGACGAGAAGAACCGCAGTAAGCGATAAAGATTTCGAGACCAAACAGAATACCGTGATCGAAACCGATTTTCAGTCGGATTTCAAAGCGGACACGACGGCTTACGTCGATCCCGTAATTAAGCCGTTAAAAGAGAAAACTCCGGTTATTACACGCAGAATAACGCCTTCCGACAGCCAAAAGAGCGAAATTATGCCCACTATCAGGCTCGGAGCGAAGAAAAACGAAGAGAAAAAGGACGTCCCGACCGTAAACGCCGATAAAGAAGTTGCCGCAGCAAATGCGGTAGACGGAAAAACGAAGGCGCTTATGATGACCTACGTTGCCGTGGCGTTCGTGCTTGCGCTCGTCGTACTTGCAACCGGTTTTATCGTAACCAACCGCACGGCTCAGGTCGCGAATCTGCAAAACGACGTGAGAACGGCATACGACAGAGTAATCGGACAGGAAGACGCAATGAACGGTCTGTCCGACAGAAATACCGTAAGCGCGAAAGCCGATAACCTCGGAATGAAGGGTGCCGGCGGCGCAGAAGAAATCGAACTCGTAAACGTTTCCGACGAAGTTACTTATGAAGCGAGAACCAACGGTTTCGACCGGTTCTGTGATTTTATAAGCAGACTCATCGGAGGTTGAAAAATTTAATTGGATTGTAATAGTTTAATCACTACAAGAAAGAGATTATTGTATGCATG
>CAKQDN010000029.1 GCA_934229275.1 uncultured Clostridia bacterium
GTCGAATAACTCGCATATAGACGAGTAAGAACTTCTTCTGCCCATTCTTTTCAGAACGGTGTCGTCCACGTGTTGGAGCGGAATATCGAGATAGTGCAAAACTTTTTTGCTCGATGCGATGTAATCGATAAGTTCGTCGGTCACGAGTTCGGGATAGCAGTACATAAGACGTATATACTCGATGTCCGTTTTTTCAAGAGACGCAAGCAATTTCACGAGCGACGGCTGACCGTATAAGTCTTTACCGTAATTCGTAACGTCCTGCGCAACGAGAATAATTTCCTTTACTCCGCGCGAAGCAAGATCGGTCAGTTCTTCGGTAAGACTTTCAATCGTGCGCGACTTATATTTACCTCTTATAGACGGTATCGTACAGAACGTGCAATGATTGTTGCAGCCGTCCGAAATCTTCAAAAACGCATAATGCGCAGGCGTCGAAAGCACGCGTTTACATTCCGAAACGGGACAAATCGCGCTCTCGTCGCCTGTAATTGCGGCATAAATCTTTTCGTACTCGTTAACGCCTAAAAACACGTCGACTTCCGGAAGAGCCGGAACGAGTTCACTGCGATATTTTTCCGAAAGGCAGCCGGTTACTATCAGTTTTTTGCATCTGCCTTTTTTATACTCTGCCATTTCGAGAATAGTGTCGATCGCCTCTTTTCTCGCGCTCTCTATAAAAGCGCAAGTGTTTACGATTATCGCATCAGCCTCGGCATAGTCGTTGACGACTACGAGATCCTTTCCGCACAGATAATAAAGCATATTTTCGGCGTCTACACGGTTTTTATCGCAACCGAGAGATATTAGCGCCACGTTTTTAATCATCGTCAAATTTTTCACCGAAAAACTCCTCGAACTTTTCTTTTGTCAGGTAAACTTCACGCGCTTTCGAGCCGTTATACGGTCCGATAAATCCGAATTTTTCCATCTGGTCGATAATCTTAACGGCACGCTGATAGCCCAATCCGAATCGACGCTGTATGGTGGAGCCGGACGCTTTTCCGGACTGCACGACCATTCTTGCTATATTGGGCAGATCTTTGTCGTATCCCATTTCTTCGATGTCGTCCGAATCGATAATCTCGCCATCCGCTTCGTTTGCAGGCTGTTCGACAAGCGCCTTTTCGAACTCCTCATCATACTCGCAAACGTTAGTGGCTTTAATCTCTTCTACTATATTATTGACCTCGTCGTTGTCGATAAACGCACCTTGAATACGAATACCGGTCGGAGCGTCCTGCGGAGCAAACAACATGTCGCCTTTCCCGAGCAGCGATTCCGCGCCGTCGTTATCGAGAATTATACGCGAATTCAGTCTGTTGGACACGGCAAACGCGATTCTGCACGGCAAATTCGCCTTTATGGTACCGGTTATAACGTCAGACGACGGACGCTGCGTTGCAAGAATAAGATGAATCCCGGCTGCACGCGCTTTTCCCGCAATACTCGAAATAAGGTTTTCGAGTTCGCGCTTTTTGTCGGTATTGGACGAAATCATAAGGTCGGCAAACTCGTCAACAATTACGACGATGTACGGCATTTTGTCGATCACGCGGTTTTTGACGTCGTCGAGATTGTTGTATTCGGATATGTTTCTGACCTTATACGCCTGCAACTGTTTGTATCTGCGCTCCATTTCCTCGCGCGCCCATTTGAACGCGTTGAGTGCCTGCACCGGCTCGGTTATCGCGTCGGGGATCATCATATGCGGAAGTCCGCTGTATGCGGTGAATTCCACTCGTTTCGGGTCGATAAGAATAAGCCGAACGTCTTCGGGCGACGATTTATACAAAAGGCTTACGATAAGCGAATTGAGGCATGCGCTCTTTCCGCTACCGGTCGTTCCCGCCATAAGCAAATGCGGCATTTTGTCTATTCTCGTCACCATGACTTTGCCCTGAATGTCTTTTCCGAGCGCAATCGTAAGCGGCGATGACGACGACTTGAATTCGGGCGAATCGATAATGTCTTTAAGCGCAACGAGCGCGTTTTGCTCGTTCGGAACGTCGATACCGACCGCTTTCTTACCGGGAATAGGCGACTGAATAAGAATACTTCTGTCGCAAGCCAGGCTGTACATAATGTCGGACTCGCAAGCCGCGATTTTCTTAACCGACACGCCTACCGGCATATCCAGTTCGTAACGAGTTACCGTCGGTCCGACAATAATGTTTTTCACGGTCGCGTTGATACCGAACGTGCTTAAAGTGCTTTCGAGCAGGCTCTTTTTCTCTTCGTAAACTTCGGGGTTAATTTTGGGAATAGTCGACTCGGTGGTAAGCAAATCGATGTCGGGAGCCGTGTATTTATACGGCTTTTTCGGTTTTTTCGGTTCTTCTTTATGCTCGGAAGCAGTCGCCGCGATTTCTTTTTTATCGGTTTTATCCGCAATCGTAGCGGAATTTGCGGATGTCGTTTTAATCGGCTGAGCCGCGACGACAGGTTTGTTCTCTTCGTGTTTTACGGAATCGTAGAAATTACGCTTCGTGTTTTCGGAAGAGTCCTCTACTTCGTCCACAAAATTGAACGACGTAGAGTTTTTCTCGAAATTTGCACTGAGTTTATCACTGTCCTGCTTGCTGACGTCGAAGAACTTTGGTCTGCCGTATATCTCCATATACTCCTCGGCGGTGAGATCGTCCTCGTTCACTTCGGGATAATCTTCATCGTCGCCGACAGAATAATCACAGTTGTCGTTTTCCTCGGTTTTCGCAGCGAAATTATGTTCGTTCTCTATCGGAGAGGTTTCGTCTTCGCTCTCTTCGGGCAACGCCGGAATACTGTCGGAATCATTATGAGCAAATTGCTCGGCGCTGTCGGTGCGACCGTTTTCGGGGATGTGCGAAACTGCGTCGCTTTTCTCTGCAGAAAGTGATTTTTCGGGCAAATCGCGACGTTTTTCGTCTAACGAATCGTCGTTTACCGTGTTAACCGAAGTCTGAATATCGACAGCGGCTTGCGCTTTTTCGGCTTCTTCGACCTCTTCTTCCGAACGCATAATCGGAGCGCGCTTTTTTATCTGCTCCTGTTTTTGTTCGTCGGATTTTTTAAGTTCTTCGTCAAACCGGCTGCCTATAATTATAGGTGCAGGATTGCTCTTTTGGGGTTGCTCGTCTATTACCGGTGGTTCGGAAACATACGGTTCGTCCGCAGTCACGGAAGAGCCGTCTATAATCGGAGCGCGTTTGCGTTCTTCTTTTACGGGCGTTACGGGCTGAACGGGTGCCGCAGGTTCCGCAACTTCGGGTTCGACCTCCGACGCATTGATTATCGGAGCGCGCGTTTTGGTTTCGGGTACCGGCTCGGGCTCGGCAGGCTGTACGGGCTCGGGGAAGTCGAAATAACTTTCCGGTTTCGATTGCACGATTTTTATATCGGGTTTAGACGGATATTTTGCTCTTTCGGGCGCGTAACTGTCGTACATAGCCTTGTACGAATCTTGTTTGATGTCGTCCATAGAAAAATGAATCGAATTGCCTTCGACCTGCGTTTTCTGCGGACCGCGATCGTAATAATCGCCCTGATAACCGGACGATGCGCCGTAGTCGTTTCTGCCGTAATCGCGTCTTCCGTAATCATAACCGTTGCCGTTATTGCGCGAAACGGGTCCTACATCGCCGTTATCGAAACCGCGAATAATTTCGCCGTTGACCATTTTGCTTCTGACGTCTTTCGGCGGAACGGTAGGAATATATTCTTCCCACGCTTTTGAAGAATAACCGGTATTTCTGTCGTAATCCGTGGGCTGATAGTCGTTTTGAGCACCCAGTATACCCCAAGCATCGCGACTGCGCTCTCTTATCTGATTGTAACGCTCGTCAACCATTTTATTCATGCGCTCGATTTCGGGACTGACTTCCCTTGCGGGCTCGCGAGCGTAACTGTTTCCAGTCATGCCGTCGTATCCGTTGTCGTAACCGTAATTATTCCGATTGCGATTGGCATTGTAAGTATCGTCGGGCAAATCGTCCATCGAACGCGGTGCAGAATTATCGTTATCGCGCGGAATTATGGACTGAATGAACAAATCCTGTCCGTTTCCTATAAATTTCGTGCCGCCTTTGATTCGTTCGGAAGCGACGGACGGAACTTTTCTCTTCTTCACGCGAGAAGTGCCGGTTTTACCGAACACACCTGCGACGAACGCAAGCAGTGCCAGAATTATGCATGCAAGCAGAATGTACGCGCCGACAGGAGTCAGTACCGATGCGAGAGCATAGGCAAACATACCCAAAAACACTCCGCCCATGGTTTTTCCGTGATATACAAGGTCGTTATACGCCCCGAAACCGCCCGAAATCCAACCGGACGTAGTCGCGAGATGTACGATTATCGCCGCACATGTAAATGCAGCGATGAGAGAAATCGCTTTGCCTATACTTATTCCCGGTTTCTTGTTTTGCAGCAGAAAAATACCGCGGATTATGCAATAGAGAAACACGGGATATGAAAAATATCCCAAAAAACCGATCGATATATCCTTAACGACCTTTCCTATATCACCTAATATAAGTCCGCCCGTAACGGCGCACAACAACAGAAACGAAAATACTATAATAAGCACTATGCCTAGCGTATCGCTTCCGCCCGATTTATTTTTACCGTTTTGAGAATAATTCTTTGGCAGCAAAATATCTTACCTCTTTGTCGTACTGATTGAAAATCTATCAAATAACGCACGCATAAATTTGCGCGCCGAGTAAAATCCTACTCGTACATTATATCACAAATCTTCTTTTCTTTCAATACTTTTCCGCTAATAATTTGATTTTTTCCGTGTGAAATTTTTTATAGCGGATAATCGGCGCTTTCGGACAAACGAAAAGACGGATAAGCAAAGCGGCGCTTTCCGTCTTTTTAAGTTATTCGGTTTATTTTTTTACAATCGACAGAATCTCGTAGTCGATTTTTTTCCCGACATATGCCGCGGAAATATTTTCTTTTCCGAAATATTTTCTCACGAAATCTTCGACTTGTTCACGCGTTACAGCCTCGGTCATCTCTATTTTTCGATTAACGTCGTACATTCGTCCGGAACAAATAAGACCCTTGCCGAATGCCATCATCTGCGACTGCACGTTTTCTTCCGAGAATGCGAGCGACGAAAGCAATTGAACTTTTGCCCTCGATAATTCTTCGTCGGTTATTCCTCCGTCCGCAAGTTTTTCGATTTCTTCCGCCGTCGCTTCGAGTGCTTTCAGCGTATTGTCGGGATTGTTGTTAAGACAAATCGTAAAACATCCGGTGTCCGAATATGCCATAGGCAGAGTATATATGCTGTATGCAAGTCCTCTGCGTTCTCTTACGGACTGGAACAGACGCGAACTCATTCCGCCTCCGAATAGACAGGACAAAACGGATTGAACTATTATTCCTTCCTGATCGGCAAGCGAAATCGTGGGATATGCAAGCACGATATTTGTCTGCTCGGTATCTTTGACGCGTTTGATTTCCGAATTTTTGCGGAAAAGATTTTTCGTTTCGACCTCGGTCTTTTTTTCGGAGAGAAAGTTCCCGAGCGCATATTTTTTGACGAGCGCATCCGCTTGCTTTGCGTCGATATTTCCGGCAAACACGATAACCGTGTTATCGGACGAGTAACGCTGTTGCATATATTTTCCGACGTCGGCGCCTTTGAAACGCAGAACGTTTTCTTTCGGTCCGAGTATGGTTCTTCCCAAAGAATTATCTCCGTACACCGCCGCAAACATCACGTCGCTGCAAATTTCGTCGGGAGCGTCTTCCACCATGTTGATTTCTTCGATTATTACCTTGCGTTCTTTATCTAATTCGTCTTCAGGAAAAGTCGAATTAAAGAAAATATCGGACAAAAGCCTGAAACAATTCTCGTTGTATTTGTCCATGCACTTGTAATAATAACAAGTCGATTCTTTCGAGGTAAACGCATTTACCATTGCGCCGTAGTTTTCGAACGCGCTCGCTATTTCGAACGCATTCATGTTTTTCGTTCCCTTGAACATAACGTGCTCGGTAAAATGCGAAAGTCCGTTATTTTCGGCATTTTCGTATTTACTGCCCGTTCCCACCCAGATTCCGGTCATTACGGAACGCACGGGTAAAGAAATTACGCACACTTTGAGTCCGTTGTCGTATTGTAGCAATTCAGCCATTTTTTCCTCCGAATACGCATAAAACGTAATAATTATATCAATCTACGATCTCCAGAACATCGGAAACCGTGGTCAGAATAAGTCCTTTGCTTTTAATCGTCGTAATAATGTCTTCGAGTGCCTCTGCCGTTGCCGCAGTCGGATGCATAAGCACGAGTTCGCCGCCGGTAATGTTTTTCGTGGCGCGTTTTTTGATTAGATTTACGTCTTTATCTCTCCAATCGATCGTATCGCGCGAGTACATAACAGTAGTATACCCCATTTTTTGCGCCGTTTCAAGCGTTACCGACGAAAAAGACGCGCTCGGCGGCGAAAAAAGTTTCATTTCAACCCCGAGAATGCTTTTAACGAGATTATGACACGCGGAAATTTCCTGTGCGTTTTTCTCGGCTCCGAGTTTTTTATGATCTTTATGAAAGTACCCGTGATTGGCTATTTCGTGACCTTTATCGTATATTTCTTTAAGTTTCTGCTCGTTTTTCGCGACCCAGCAACCTCCAACGAAAAAAGTGGTTTTCACCCCGTTTCTATCGAAAATATCCAGCATTTCGTCAAGATATTTTTCACCCCAATAAACATTTACCATAAGACAGACTTTATTTCCGCCCGGAGCCTTGTATACGGGGGCGACGCCGGTCACGACGGACACCGCAGGCGCCGCGAACGCCGCAACCGAAACCAGTGCTATCACCAGCACTATACACACGTTTGAAACGACTTTTTTGAAGAAATTAATCGACATTCCGTACTCTCCGAATAGTTTTTTAATAATATATTCGGAGTTGCGGCAAAAAAACATAAAAAGTCAAAAACTTGCCCGAAAAATAATCACGGACAAGTTTTGTACTATTTAATATCGGTAAGTCAAATCAAAGTTTTTTGAGAAGACGCAAATCGATTCTGTTCTTATCGTCGATTCTGATTACTTCCACGAGAACTTTATCGCCCACGTTTACGACGTCGGTAACCTTTTCCACTCTGGTTTTGGACAGTTTGGAGATGTGGATCATGCCGTCTTTGTTGGGAGCGAGTTCGACGAACGCACCGATTTCGATGGTTCTGACGACCTTACCTTCGTAAATCTTACCGGGCTCGACGTCTTCGACGATAGACATGACGATAGATCTTGCCTTGTCAACCGCTTCGATGTCGCTGGATGCGATAGAAACTCTGCCGTTGTCGTCGATGTCGATCTTGACGCCGGTTTCGTCGATGATTTTGTTGATGACCTTTCCGCTCTTTCCGATTACGTCGCCGATCTTTTCGGGGTCGATCATAAAGGATGTGATTTTGGGCGCCCACTTGGAAAGTTCGGGGCGGGGAGCGGCGAGAGTCTGCAACATTTTATCGAGAATGAACAGCCTGCCTTCTCTTGCCTGCGCGAGCGCGGTGCTGAGTATTTCGCGATCGATACCCTTAATCTTGATATCCATCTGAATGGCGGTGATACCCTTGGTAGTTCCGGCAACTTTGAAGTCCATATCGCCGAGGAAGTCTTCCATACCCTGAATATCCGAAAGAACGGCGATTCTGTGGCTTGCTTCGTCTTTGATAAGACCCATTGCGATTCCGGCTACGGGCGCTTTGATCGGAACTCCTGCGTCCATAAGAGCCAGCGTGGATCCGCAAACGCTTGCCTGCGAAGTAGATCCGTTCGAACTGAGTATTTCGCTTACGGTTCTTATTGCGTAAGGGAATTCCTCTTCGGACGGAATAACCGGTTCGAGAGCGCGTTCTGCGAGAGCGCCGTGACCGATTTCACGTCTGCCCGGCGAACGAAGCGGTTTTGCTTCTCCGCTGCTGTATCCGGGGAAGTTGTAGTGATGCATATAACGCTTGTACACTTCTTCGTCGAGGTTTTCGAGTTTCTGAACTTCGGAAATGGTTCCCAAAGTACAGGTGGTGAGAGCCTGCGACTGTCCTCTCGTAAAGACTGCGCTTCCGTGGACTCTGGGAAGGATGCCGACTTCGGTCCAGATAGGACGAATTTCGGTGAGTTTTCTTCCGTCGGGACGGAATCCGTCGTTGATTATTTTAGCGCGGACTTTTTCCTTGGTGATATAGTAGATAGAATCCTTGATTTCGCGTTCCATTTCGGGATAGATTTCCGCAAAATGTTCCAGAACGTTCTTTTCGACTTCTTCCTGCTTTTCCTGACGAGCCTGACGATCGGTTTCTGCGAGCGCGGTATCGATAAGCGAGGATGCGTATTCTCTGACTGCGGCGTCGAGATCTGCGGGAACGTGATAGAGTTCCATTTCGCGCTTGGGTTTGCCTATCTCTTTAACGATTTCGTTGATGAAAGCGACTTGCTTTTTGATTTCTTCGTGAGCGTACATGATACCGCCGAGCATCACGTCTTCGCTGACTTCGTTTGCTCCGGCTTCGACCATCATGATGGCGTCTGCCGTGCCGCTGACGTAAACATGCATTGCGCTTTTTGCTTTCTGTTCGAGATCGGGGTTGATGACGTATTCGCCGTCAACGTAGCCCACGACTACCGAGCCGGTAGGTCCTGCGAACGGAATATCGGAAATGGAAAGCGCAATACTCGATCCGAGCATTGCGTAAACTTCCGGCGGAATGTTGGTGTCAACCGAAAGAGCGGTCGCAATTACGCACACGTCGTTGAATATTCCCTTCGGGAACAACGGGCGGAGCGGACGATCGATAAGACGGGAAGTGAGAATAGCCTTGTCGCTTGCTCTGCCTTCGCGTTTTTTGAATCCGCCGGGGATTTTGCCCATTGCATACATTTTTTCTTCGTAGTCCACGCTGAGCGGAAAGAAATCCATTCCGGGGCGGGGCGTTTCGGACATAGTTACGTTTACCATGACGACGGTATCGCCGCAGCGAACGAAGCACGATCCGTTGGCTTGTTCGGCGTATTTACCTGTTTCTACGGTAACTTCTCTGCCTCCGATTGTTGTTTTGAAAATTTTTGCTTCCTTCATAATAACCTCCTGAAACCGCCGATCTTCTCTGGTCGGGGTCCATATAAAACAAGGGCATAATAAAAATTACGCCCTTGAAAAATTACTTACTTTCTGATTTCAAGTTTTGCAACGAGATTTCTGTATCTTTCGATATCGATCTCTTTAAGATAGTTGAGAAGACTTCTTCTCGCACCTACCATCTGGAGAAGACCTCTTCTCGAATGGAAATCTTTTGCGTGAGTCTTTAAATGGTCGGTAAGGTGATTGATGCGATAGGTAAGCAGCGCCACCTGAACTTCGGGGCTGCCGGTATCGCCTTCGTGAGTTGCGTATTTAGCAATGATCTCGTTCTTCCAATTGTTGTCCATAATTTTATGAACCTCCGTTAAAAATATATTCGCCACGGACCTGAGTAGACGGACGGAATTATCCCGAAACCCTAGGAAACCGAGGTACAATCGATATTATAGCAAAAAATCAAGCAAATGTAAAACGTTTTAACGCCTATTTTTCAAAGAATTCCAATTTCTTTTGCAGTCTTTGACTTTCTTGCTCTATATAAAGAGAAGCGTCCCGAAGATTTGCAAGTCTTTCTATCCTGCCTTTCGGAAAAATACGTTTGGAAATGGCACCGGCTCCGCAAGCCACGACGGACAGAGTTTCTTCCATGGTCGTAACGTTGTTTGCGCAGATTTTTCCGGGCAGACTGTATCCGATGTTTTCGAGATTTCCGAGCATGTTTTTCTGCCGGTACAGGTAATACGGAGAATAACCGGCTTCGGTCAGCAAGTCGTAAGCGTCGTCAACCATCTTTTCGACATCGGAATTTTTAACTTCTCCGCCTTCGTTTTTAAGTGCGGATCCGTTTTTAACGCTGAGCGTATGCACCGTTACGTTATCGGGCCTAAGTAATGCGATTTTTTCTACGGACGAGAGGAACACGCTTTCGGTTTCGTCACAAAGTCCCGCTATAAGATCGACGTTAATGTCGAACTCGTAACTTTTGATAAGTTCGTATGCGGCAAAAAAATCTGCTGAGGTGTGTTTTCTTCCGATTTTTTCAAGAGTTTCGTCGCACAAGGACTGCGGATTGACGCAAACGCGAGTTACTCCGTTTTTCTTCATTATTTCCGCTTTTTCGCGGGTTATCGTATCGGGCCTGCCTGCTTCGCATGTAAACTCGACGCCGCTCGGAAGTGCCGACAAAACTTTTTCGAAGCAGTCGTCGGGAAGCGCGGTCGGAGTTCCTCCGCCAACGTAAATCGAATATATCTTTTTGCCCGACCTTTTAATCGACGAGACGGATTGTTCGATTTCCTTTACCAGACAATCGGTGTACGGTTCGATTATCTTTTTGAACTTATCTACGACGTGGGTGATAAATGCACAATAAACGCACTTGGTCGTACAGAACGGAATATGAACGTAAAGATTGACATATTCGTCCGGATTTACCAAGTACTCTGTCTGACATAGTACTATATTCTTCAATATTTCGGCTTTTTTCGGCAAAATATCGTACTTTTCGACCATATAGTCGGTTAAGTTCGAAATATCACCACCATCGGACAAATACTCGTAGGCTAATTTTGTCGGGCGTATTCCAGTCAGACTTCCCCAAGGCATAACGGCTTTGGTATAGTCTTTTAACGCGTTATACATTGCCGTTTTTGCCGCGCGTTTTTCTCTCTTTTTATCCGAAAGTTCATCCCCGCTATGACAAAAATTCTCGCAGTAAATGTATTCTTTATTATTTATCGAAACGATGTTCGTAATCGTTCCGTTTTCTTCTTTTGTAAATTCGTGAACAATTTGCGTTTCGTTCGGAATATACTTTGAAAACTGCCGAACTTCATCCTCTATTTCGCCTGCAGGAATATAATTGGTTTTAAAATTGTACATACGGGTTGTTTTTTCTCTCGAAGTCAAGATTTGTAGGTGCGTAATGTCCGGGAAATACCGAATAATTTTTGTCAAGCGACATCAATTTTTTCAAAGATTGTTCCATTGCTCGTTCGCTTCCGCTCGGAAAATCCGTTCTTCCGCGAGAAAGCCGCATAAGAGTGTCCCCCGAAAACATAACGTTGTCCACGATATAACAACAGCCGCCTGCGGTATGTCCTGGCGTGTGCAATACTTTAATATCCATGTCAAGCAAATGCAATATTTGACCGTCGGAAACGAAAGCATCCGGTTTAAATTTATTAAACGCCACGCCGAATTTCGAAGCAAGATTATCGTCCGATTTAACAAGAGGATAATCTTTTTTATGCATATAAATCTTTGCCCCCGTCAATTGCAATGCACGAGCGGCATTACAATGGTCGAAATGGGCATGAGTCAGCAAAACGAACAAGCATTTCAGATTGCTTTCTTCGAGGTGTGCAAAAATCGCTTTAATGTCGTCACCCGGATCTATTACAACACATTCGCCACATCCGTTATCGATAAAATAAGTATTGGTTTCGACTATTCCGGTTTTGATTTTAGAAATGTTCATTACTGTCCGTTACTCCTGAACACTTTGTCAACAGAAGGAATTTGTTCTATTTTCTTTTGCAAACGTTCGAATTCTTCGATTTTATTTACACGGATGGAAAAATTGACGATAACGTTGTTGTTTTTATCCATTCTCGCAACCAGACTGGTCATAGTAATGTTCATATCGCTTATGGTAGTGGTTATTCTTGCCAAAAGACCGTTACTGTCCTTTCCCTCAACCTGTACCGCAACGATAAACGACGACGCTTTTTCGCCTTCCCAATGCGCTTCGATAAGGCGGAACGGCTCCACGTTTTTAAGGTTCGAACATCCGACGCGGTGAATAGCAATTCCTCTGCCGCGTGAAATGAATCCGACAATATCGTCGCCGGGAACCGGGTTACAGCAACGCGAAATTCTGACGAGCAAATCGTCGTGCCCTTTAACGATAATACCGGAAGTGTTGCTGCTTTTAACGCTGTACGACTGCTTGATCGGAGCGTGCGATTTTTCTTCTTTTTTATAAAAATCGATAAGTTTAGACAGAATCTGGTTAACCGTAAAACCGCCATATCCGACGGATGCATACAAATCGTCGATCGACGAAATGGAATACCTCGCCATAATTACGTCAAGCCATTTCTGCTGCATAAGCGATCCGAGATTATATCCGCGAATTTTCGCCTCACGCTCAAGCATATCTTTGCCTTTTTTGATGTTTTCCTCTTTGAGTTCTTTCTTAAAAAAGGCTTTTATCTTACTCTTTGCCTGCGATGTTTTGACTATTCGCAGCCAATCTCTGCTCGGACCTTTTGACGTGGGCGACGTGATAATTTCGACATAATCGCCTGTTTCGAGTTTTGTTTCGAGCGGAACCATTTTATTGTTGATTTTCGCACCGATACATTTATTTCCGATTTCCGAGTGCAAATTATAAGCAAAATCTATCGGATTGGAACCTTCCGGAAGGTTAATAACGTCACCTCTCGGCGTAAACACAAAAACTTGACCTGAGTACAGATCGAATTTGAGCGACTCGTAAAACTCTTGCGGAGACGAATTCTCACTGCTCTGCACATCCATAACTCCGCGCAGCCATTCGAGTTTCTCGTCAAGTTCGTTATTTTCGGCACCTCTGTGCTCCTTATATTTCCAATGAGCGGCGATACCGTATTCCGCTATCTTGTGCATCTCGTACGTTCTTATCTGAATTTCGAAGGGCATCCCGAACGTGGTCATGACGGTTGTGTGCAACGACTGATAATTATTCGGTTTCGGAACGGCGATATAATCTTTAAATCTTCCCGGAATCGGCTTCCATACGGTGTGAATCATTCCGAGAACTTCATAGCAATCCTTCACGTTTTCGACGATAACGCGCACTGCCGTAAGATCGTAAATTTGATCGAACGTTTTATTTTGCGTTGTCATCTTACGATAAATGCTGTAAAAATGCTTCGGACGTCCGCTTACCTCACCTTTAATGTTAAGTTCTTTAAGCAATGCCGTCAATCTTTCGCAAATGGTATTGACGAGTTCTTGTCTTTCCGATCGTTTTAACGTGATTTCGTTTACGAGTTGCTCGTATGCGGCAGGATGCAGAACTTTAAGGCACAAATCTTCGAGTTCGCACTTAAAATAACTTAAGCCCAATCGAGATGCGAGCGGAGCAAAAATCTCCAACGTTTCAGTCGCCATTGCAATCTGACGCTCTTGCGACAAACTGGAAATGGTTCGCATATTATGAAGCCTGTCTGCAATTTTAATAATAAGCACGCGAATGTCTTTTGCAATAGCAAAGAACATCCTGCGAAAATTTTCGGCTTGTTCTTCTTCTTTCGACTTAAAAGAGAGTTTTTTGAGTTTGGTGACTCCGGCAACGAGTTCGGCAATCTCTGCTCCGAACAAGTTTTTTATATCTTCGGGCGTAGACGGAGTATCTTCGACGCAATCATGCAGAAGAGCCGCGGAAACCGCACTGTAATCGAGCCCGAGATCGATAAGAATATTGGCAACGGCTATGGGGTGAATAATATACGGTTCGCCCGATTCGCGTTTTTGACCGGAGTGCATTTTAGTGGCATATTCGAGCGCACGGTTAAGCACTTCGACCTGTTCGGGCGAGTAATATTGTGTAAACTTTTGCTTAATATCGACTTCAGGCACGGTCTTTTTCCTCCTTAACTCTCGCATACAAATGCGAATTATTTAAATCCGCTTTAACCTTATTGACGGTAATAACAAGCGATTCACGCTCAATCGAAACAATTCCCACTTCCTCGAAAACTACTGCGCAGAAAACGAGTTGAGCGTAATCACATTTCTCAAAATCTCTTTTAATCCTTTTATACAATGCGGTAAAATTTTTAAAAGTATTGCCGGATTGCCGTTTTATCGCATCGTAATACGCAGTAAATACGTTCCTTTCAACCGACAAATCGGGAAAAGTCGGAGCCGCGGACGGAATAAAAACTTTCGCTTTGGTTTTTTTGTTTAAAAACGATATAATTCCATCGTCATACGGACGAAACAAGAAAATAATTTTGTCGTAATTGGCAAGCGATAAATTATCTTGTTCGAATTGCGGAGCAACAATGATTCGCGAAAAATTATTGACTGTCGTAACGTACGAATATTCATTAATCAATATCGGATGTTCGGAAATAAACTTTTTATACGAATTCTTGTCGTTCGCAACCACAAGAGTGCCGTAAAGTTTGTTACTGTAAACCTCGTCAATGTCCGAATACTCTTCGAAAACAGCATTTCCGTCACTCTTATACGTCGAAAGGGCAAGATTATACGCCTTACACACAGATTCGTTCACATATAAATCGCTCGGGCTGCATGCACGCATAATGCCTTTTACATCCTTTCCTCCAAACGAATTTCGTTGCAACTCCACAACGATGTCTTTATTTTCTTCGGACATAAACTGATATGATTGTTCGGCATAATTAAAGGCAAACGCTTGCAATGCACCGTCAATATTCAATGAAACGTGCGCCGCGTTGTTTTTACACGGCGATACAATGACGTTTTTCGCGGTAATTCTGAAAGTCGGTTTCGGATTACTGTTGCCGGTCGGCTCCAACATCGAAAGCGATTCAACAAAGTTGTAATTAAGATCTTTGAAATCTATTTCATCGTCATAGTAAAACTTCGGAAGAAACAAACTGTCGTCGTATTCGGATAAAATTTCGTTTACGCGCTTTTTGAATTGTTCAACGTTTTCGGGATCAATCGAAAAACCTGCAGCCTGACTATGTCCTCCGAATTCGATAAGAAGATCGGAACAGCGCGACAATACGTCGAAAATATTTACACCTTCGACACTGCGGCAGGTTCCTTTATAAGCGTCGCCCGATTTTGCAAGAATAAAAGCAGGACGAACGAAATCACCGCATAATTTAGCCGCCAGAATTCCCGTTATACCCTTTTCCCATGATGCGTTACAGAGAATTATCGCTCTTGTGTTGACAATATCTTCGTAGTGCAAATCGACAAGCGCTTCCGAATACATCTCGTTACACATTTCCTTGCGTTTTTCGTTTTCTTTTTCAAGTTCCTCTATTATTTGTCTTATTCGGGTCCGATTGTCCGTAGTAAGCAGTTCGAACGCGCGATAAGCGTCCCCCATTCTTCCTGCGGCATTGATTCGGGGCGAAATCTTAAATGCAACATCCGACGCCATTGGTTTAGTAAGATTATTTTCGGCAAACAATGCTTTTAGTCCGAGATTCGAGGTGGACGGAATTCGGGCAAGTCCGAGTTGTACTATCAGGCGATTTTCATCAAGAAGCGGAACAAGATCGGCAATTGTAGCAACCGCGCATAAATCGAGATACTTTTCCATTGTATCGAATCCCGATAAAGCCTGCACAAGTTTTAAGACGACTCCAGCACCGCACAGTCCTTTGAAAGGATATTCGCAATCGCTTTGCTTGGGATTAACGACAATGCAATCGGGAATACTTACTCCCGGTTCGTGATGATCTGTTATAATAATGTCAACGCCGAGATCCTTAACGAGTTCAACCTCTTCGCTGCACGAAATACCACAGTCGCATGTAATAATAAGATCCGGCATGATCTCTTCGATAATCTTTTCGAGAGTATCGTTATTCAAGCCGTAACCGTCCCCGATTCTGTTCGGCGTGTGCGAATAAACCTGCATACCGCGCGATTTCAGATACAGCGATAAAATCGCATTAGAGCATACACCGTCCGCGTCATAGTCACCGTAAACCACTATTTTTTCGCCGTTTTCGATTGCCTGATTTATTCTCTCAACCGCACCGCGCATGCCCTTCATCAAAAATGGATCGTAGAAATTATAAACGTCGGGGAAAAGAAAAGCGCGTGCTTCTTCTTCCGTTTTAATACCACGCAAAAAGAGCAACTCGGCTATTTTTCTGTTAATGCCCAGTTTTGCGGATATGGAATCTACCTGTCCGTTGTCAACCGATATATCGTTCCTCTTTTCAAGTATTACGTTCATAAATTCTCCGATAATTGGAAAAATAAGCCTTCACTCGAAGGCTTATTTTATTTGCATTTTGTGTGATACTACGCTTTTCTTCCGGGATATTTTCTGTTTTTAACGTTAAATTTGTCGCTAAACCAAGACCATATGGAAGGAGCAATACAAGTTGCCGAATAGAAGCCCGCAAGCAATCCGAAGATAATGGGAAGTGCGAATATTCTGATGTCAGCCACTCCGAGTATTGCGACAAACAATATCATCACAAGCGTAGTAAGCGTCGAGAATAAGGTTCTCGATAAAGTACTTCTGACAGATGTGTTGATTATGTCTGCATTGCTTGCGGCAGGCATTGCTTTAACGTTTTCGCGCACACGGTCGAAAATAATAATCGTGTTGTTAATAGAATAACCGAGAATGGTGATCAATGCAGCAATGATCGTCTGATTGATTTCGATGTGGAAAATAAACATACCGCACATCATGATTATCAAGTCGTGGAACAATGCGATGATCGCCGCCAAGCCGCTTAAAAGTTCGAATCGTATCCAAATATAGATAAGCATGCAGACGATTGCGATAACAACTGCAAGAATGGCACGCTGCAACAATTCGCTGCTTACGGTCGAACTGACAAAACCGGACGAAGAAACGTCGCCGTCATAGGGTTCGTACAAAATCAAGGCTTCCTTCACGGCATCCTGCATATCTGCGGCAACCGGCGCGGAAATCGTTACGGTAAGAACTTTTCCTTCAACGGACATTCCTTCTACTTTGAAAAGATTAAGTTTTTCAAGTTCGGATTCTTTGATGCTTTCAATTCCGGGAATATTGTTTGCATATTCTGCAACAATGGTATTTCCGGAGAAAGTAACGTTCGGGATATCTTTAAGAACGGCGTCAACCAGTTTTTCTTTAAGAGCAGGGTTGACATCGGTTTCCATAAACTCGTCGCTTTTTCCACTGACTCTATTGTAGGAAATGGCGATAGAATCGTTATTGCTACCGGTTCTTTCTACTTTGGTAACTTTAATGCCGTAACCTTTTCCTTCTTCATCGGTAAGGTTTTCGGCGATACTTACGATTTTATCCGAATATTCCTGATAGTTGTCATCGGTGAGTCTATCGCCGATTTTAACGCGCATCATATATCCGCCGGTAAAATCGGTACCGATGTTCACGGGTTTACCGGTCGTAAGACCGAATATAAGCATGCAGATAGCCGTAATAAGAATAACCACGAGCGGAACTATCAATATTTGTTTTCTTTTCTGAACAATATTCAGTTTTGCGGATTCAAAAGATTTCATTAGCGATTACCCTCCTCTTCGGTAGCGGCTGCAGGTTCGGCTTTGTTTTCGCCCGCATTTTCCGCTGCTTCGGGAGCACGTTTAAGTCCCAGCGCACCGGGATGAGCGTCGCCGTATCCGAACAAATTGACAAACTGTTTTGCGATAAAGCCAAACACGAACATCGAACACAAAACGGAAAGCACGATACTTATAGCAAGTGTTATTCCGAAGCCGTAAACCGTGCCGGTTCCGACAAGTATAAGAATAATTGCCGCGATCATGGTGGTGACGTTTCCGTCGATAATTGCCGCTCTCGACTTCTTGATACCGGCATGGAAACTTGCCTGAACGGATTTGCCGGACTTATATTCTTCGCGAATACGTTCAGCCATAATAATGTTGCCGTCCACAGCCATACCTATACCGAGCAGAACGCCCGCGATACCCGGCAATGAAAGTTGCACGAACGGGAACGTTCCGAGAACGAACAGGTTTACGACTGCATAAATAAGCAGAGACAAAACGGATGACACCCCGATAAGGCGATATCTCACAATAAGGAAAACAAATATCAGAAGCAGACCGATAAGACCGCCGATAATACTCATTTTCAGTGCCTGTTCGCCCAATGTTGCCGACTGAGTTCCGGTATCGACTACGGAAAGCGTAAGCTGGAAGGTTCCGCTGTTAATCTGGGTAGCCAGATTTTTTGCGTCCGTTTCGGTTGCACTGCCACCCATTGTGATTATGGGGTTACCGGTTATCTGAGAATTGATGGTTGCGGTGGTTATCGGGCTGGATTCTCTCACTCCGTCATACACAAGGTATATCGACATGGTTTTACCCACGTTGTTTCCGGTTGCTTCCGAGAATTTGGAAACGCCGGCGGCTGTAAGTTCGAGAGAAACGTATGCGCCGGTACCGCTCGAAGTTCCGGTATTACCGTATGCGCCCGTAGCCGAAACTACGTCGTCACCGGTCAGAACCACGTCGTCGGTATCGTCGATTACGAATTCGATTCCCGCAGGTTTGCCTATTATCGCAAACAAGCCCGCAGCGTCGTCTTTGCTCGGGATGGATACTCTTATTCTGTTTTCGCCTTCGGTAACGACAACCGCTTCGGTGTATCCGCGGTTAGTAAGCATTTCGGTAAGGCGACTCTTGGTTGCTTCAAGTTTGGTCGCAAAATCAGTGGTGTCCTCCGACGAAGCCTCGAACACGGCATAAACGCCGCCTTTAAGATCGAGACCGAGGTCGATAACGCTTGCAAACGAATTATAGTTGTAATCGGTTCCCGGAATACGGAAACTGCACGTTGCTAAAATCATACAGATTGCGAGTGCTACGCCAACCACTATCAATTTAATTATTGACGATGTCTTCTTCATTCTGTCCTCCAGATTAACTCGGATTATATTATAGCGAATTGCGCAAAATTAGTCAAACGAATATGCATAAGTCGCTAAAAAATTTGCATAAAAATTATTCTTCTGCCTGTTTTTCCACACAATTGACGGCAATAGCACATTCGATACGTTTGCGCATAAGTTCACAACTGAGTTCGTACGGCTTATTGATGTTACCGCCGTACTTGATTGCGTTTGCCGCGCACCCGCCGCTGCAATAATACTTTGCCCAGCATTTCGAACATTTTTCTTTTTTCAAAAGATTATTCTCGGCAAAATACGTCGGGATCCGCGTTTCAAAAGTTCCGTCAAGAACGTTACCTATAACGTAATTCTTGTCGCCGTCGAACTGATGGCAAGGATATATATTGCCGTTCGGAGCAACCGCGATATAATCGTTACCTGCACCACATCCGACAAGACGTTTCGACTCGCACGGTCCGTTGTAAATATCGAGCATAAAATGGAAAAAGTTGAACCACTTGTCCCCTTTTCTGCGTTCGATATACGCCTCGGCAAGTTTATCGTATTCTTTTTTAAGCGCAGGAATATCTTCCTTTTTTATAGCCAGCTTGTGATTCTCGGGCAGAACAACCGGTTCGATCGATAATTGATCGAAGCCGAGATCGTTAAGATACAGCACGTCGCTCGCAAAATCTTTATTAAGAGCGGTATATGTTCCGCGTATATAATATTGCCCTTTTCGAAGTTGTTTGAAACGAAGAGCGTTCTTGATCGCGGTATCGAAAGAACCTTGTCCGCCTGCCGTTTTCCTGACGCAATCGTGAACGTTCTTTCTTCCGTCGATGCTGACGACAACGTTATACATTTCCTTGTTAAAAAACTCGGTTACTTCGTCGGTCAAAAGCATGGCGTTGGTCGTGATTGTAAAACGGAAGTTTTTGCCGTGTTCTTTTTCAATCGAGCGCGCGTATTCGACCGTTTTTTTGACAACGTCGAAATTGAGAAGCGGTTCGCCGCCGAAAAAGTCAACTTCGAGATTTCTTCTCGTTCCGCTTTTTTCAACCAGCAAATCTATTGCTTTTTTCGCGACGTCGAAACTCATGTTTTCGGCTTTGGCGTTATAAGATCCGCCGTCCGCAAAACAATACTCGCATCTTAAATTACAAAGGTGCGAGATATTGAGACACATGGATTTGACTATGCCCTTATAAACTGCCGGAGTGTGTTCGCCTTCGGGAGAAAACAGCATGCCCGCTTTTTCGAGATCGGCAAGTTCTGCTTCGGCGTCTTTAATTTCCTGCTCGGAATAGCATAAAAATTCTCCCTCCGAAATGGTGTCGGGAGAAATTTTTTTACCGATCAATTTTTCAGTAAGCGCATCGATCTCGTAAATCGAGCCGCTTTCAACGTCCACGAGAAAGACTTTCCCGAGACAGTGAAAAGTGTGTACCATTATTTCTCTTCTTTAACTACTCTGTTTATTTTCTTTTGTTCACAAGCCTGGTTTCCGACGGTGCAACTGGTTTTGCATGCCGACTGGCAGCTGGACTGGCATTCACCGCAACCGGTTCCCTTGTCTCTGCAGATGGTTGCCTGAGCAACGACTTTGATATGTTTCATAATAATTGCCTCCAAACACAAATTAAGTATAACAATATTATACTAAAATTTACGGCGTTTGGCAAGTATTTTGATTATGTTTGTCGTTTTTTTACTTTTCTTTTTTTACGTTTACCGCTATTATGCCGCCGATAAGACCTGTAACTCCTCCGAGTACGCAGTCGTTGAGTAGTTTTATGCCGAAATCGAACTTTCCGGAGAACGTCGAGAATACCAGAAAAGCCGCGAGCGCGTACACTACGCCGAATAAAAATCCGCGAAGCCAACCGTTGGGACGCTTAGAAAAGCACAGCAATATAGCGGAAACTATCGACAGGCATTTTATTACTTGATTTACTATCGGAATATATTTCGATTCGACGCTGCAAAAACGTACTATTATTGCGAATATCAGCACGAGCAGCATGGTAAATATTATTGCTATTATGAGCGTCTTGACAAATTCCCACGCGGCGCTCGTACGTTTCAACGATTTTTCCATAAATAAAACCTCCACACAAATACCATATGCGGAGGCTTGTCTTTATAGACTTACTATTGTCTTATTTGTTTTCTTCGTTTTCGTCCTTCTTCTCTTCCTCTACGGGAGTTTCATCGTTATTAGCGGGAACGTCCGTAGCCCCGTTGTTGTCGTCGAGAGTACGATATACCGCGCGAACGTCGAAGGTAAGAGTGCAGGGTTCTCCGTCGCTGCCGGTACGAATGGTAACGTAAGTATCAACGGGCGAAACTTCGTTTATTGCGGTTATGGTTCCCTGAATACCGCAAGACATCAGAACTTTATCGCCGATTTTAAGATTTTTAAGACGATCGGCTTCCGCTTTGCGCTGTTTTTTGGATGCGAATAAGTTGAACACGAACATACCCACGAGAAGTACGCCCACTACAACGAAAATTATTATCGTTTTTGCGTCTGCCGCTGCCAAAAGATTTAACATATTTAATGCTCCTTGATTTTTTCTATATGTTAACATATTTTTCAGCAAAATGCAACCGATTAAGGCAATCGCGCGCTTTATTTTCTATAAATTTTCAAGATTTTCTTCCCTTACACAAAATATTTCGCGCAATTTCTTTCTTATTCGCTTATCGGTGACCGAACTTTTGACTACGACTTTTTCCGGCGCAATGTCGATTAAGTTAAGAAGCATTTGTTCCGCGCTGTAAAAATTCTCACTCGTTTTGTCCGCATCGCTGCTTACTACGTACGCTCCGCCGGTCTTGTTCACGGATATGACTTTGCTTCTTGCTTCTATACCGCTTAAAAGAAATTTCAGTATCACATTAAAACTTTCTTCTTCGCGAACGAGATCCGCATTATCGAGAATAAGCCGCGCGGACTCACTCCACTCGTTGCGGAGATTGCGCAGCGTAAAATTATAAAATCCGTCGAGATTAAAATCGCCCGACAAACGCAAATTGCAGGCAATATATTCTTTCTCGTCCGAAATATTGAAAGATGAAAGCGTGTTCACAAGCATATCTCGCGAAATAGGATCGCAAAACCGTATGTTAAGCGCATTGATAAAAAACATGCGCTTTTCGAGAGCGGTGAAGAGTTCGACTATAGCGTCGCATAAAAAACGTCTGATCTGATTTTTATGAGTTTGCTCGGACGCAAAACATACCGAACAGCGGTTCCCGTCCGAACGCTCGGCAAACACTCCGCCGTAATCGCGCACGCAGTCGCCTATCGCTTCGGTTAGATATTGAATCCAGTACGCATATTTCTTTTCCGTGCTAATCCTTATCTGGTACATAACATAATCCCTAATCTATTGTATGCAATGATTTTGAAATTACGCATAGGCGTTTACATTCCCCTTTCTATTATTTTCAAAAAAATTTTTAAAAGATTGCTAAAAACAGTTGATTTTTTTTTCGGAATATAGTAATATATATAAGTCGTGAGTACTTGCGGCGTTCAGCGTGGGAGCTTAGCTCAGTTGGGAGAGCATCTGCCTTACAAGCAGAGGGTCATAGGTTCGAGCCCTATAGCTCCCACCATTTTTATGATTGGTATGGCACCATAGCCAAGTGGTAAGGCAGAGGCCTGCAAAGCCTTCACCCCCAGTCCGAGTCTGGGTGGTGCCTCCATCGGATAAGAAGCAAGTCTGCGCGGCTTGCTTCTTGTCATTTCTTACTCTCCTTTCCCGGGAAAACTTAGCCGCTTGCCCAAGTGGCGAAATGGCAGACGCAAAGGACTTAAAATCCTTCGGAGGAAACTCCGTGCCGGTTCGAGTCCGGCCTTGGGCACCACGATAACCGCAAGGCGCGTCGGCAAAGAAA
>CAKQDN010000030.1 GCA_934229275.1 uncultured Clostridia bacterium
ACCCTAAGCAGAAAAAAACACTTCTTCTTAACGTGTACCTGACTTAAAAGTTTTTTGCCTACTTTTTTACAAAAAAGTAGGGGGCGTAAACGGTTGAAAAAAAAGCGGTTATGTGGTAAAATAGAAGTATGAATATAAACGAACTAATCAATAAGCACGGGTTTCGGTTTTCGAAGAAATTCGGGCAGAACTTTATAGGCGACGACAATCTGCTTGCGGCAATAGTGGCGGACTCGGGCACGAGCGAGTGCGATACGGTCATCGAAATCGGCGCAGGCGCCGGCACGCTTACTCGCAAGATCGCCGAAAAAGCACAAAAAGTGATTTCGTTCGAGATCGACCGCACTCTCGAACCGGTATTAGAGGACAGCCTGTCGGGCGTAAATAACGCGGAAGTGATATTCGCGGACGTCATGAACTACTCGCCCGAGCAGATAGACGAACTCGCGGGAGGTAAGTTCCGTGTCGTGGCAAATTTGCCGTACTACATCACGACCCCGATACTTTTTCGCCTGTTTGAATGTAAAAATCTTATTTCCGCAACCGTAATGGTGCAGAAAGAGGTTGCCGAGCGCATATGCGCAAAAGAGGCGACACCCGAATACGGCTCGCTTTCCGTGGCGATTCAGACCAAGAGCAAGCCGTACGTTACGCGGATAGTCAAGCGAACGTGCTTTACTCCGCCGCCCAACGTGGACAGCGCGATAGTCCGCATGGACATCGAACGAAGAGCGGACGTCATAAGCCCCGAAACGCTGGAAAAACTGACGAGAGCGGCGTTCGCAATGCGCAGAAAAACGCTCGTGAACAACCTGACGAGCGCAATGAATATGACTAGAGCGGAAGCCGAAACGCTTCTCCTGGAGTGCGGAATTCCCGTAATGGCGCGTGGCGAAGCGGTGTCGGTGGATAATTTTATCGTACTGTCGAACGCAATCGCAAGAAAAAAATAAACAAAAAGCCCATGAAAAGCGTCGCAAAACTGCTTTTCAAGGGCTTTTGTCTTTTTAAATTACTCTTTTTCGGTTAAATCGGCGGTAAAGTAAGCGGAAGCGAGCGAGCCGTTTACGTCCGCAGCGGAAAGAGAGAGCGGTTTGCCGTTATCCGAAACGCTTACGGCGACCGAAATCGCGCCTGCGTACATTCTTCGCGTGGGCGAGAAAAGCGGTTCGTGGTCGGCGTTATCCGAGCCGGTCGAAAACACTTTCGCGCAGCCGCTTGCCGAAAAAGTCACGAGCGGAGTCGCGTCGGGAACGCGGTTTCCGTCCTTGTCCACGGCGCAGCACGTAAAAAGCGCATAGTCTTTACCGTTTGCCGTAACGTCGGCGGTGTCGAGCGAGAGAGCAAGCGCAACCGGCTCGCCCGTGGTGCGACGCTCGCATGAGCAAAGCGTTTTGCCGTCCGAGATGCCCTCGGCGCGGATATAACCGGGCTCGTACGGAATATCCCACTCGGCTTTCGAATAGCGGCTTACCGAAACCGGCTCGTACTTTTTGCCGTTTACCGTGAGAACGACCTGAGGGCAGTTCGTGTACGCGACGACGTGAATCGGCATGCCCTCTCTGCCGCGGAAATTCCAGTGCGGCAAGAGGTGAATAAGCGGCTCGTCCGTCCAGTATGCTTTATTCTGATAGAAAGCGTCTTTTTTCTGCAAAAACAGGTCGATCGCGCCCGAAATTGAGCATAATCTCGGCCAGACGGCTTCTCCGCGATGCTCGAACGCCGTCCACTGGTAACTGCCTGCGATAAACGGACGCTCGGCAAGGAAAGAGTAAGTGCGCTCCTTGTTGCGGAAATAATCGCCGGTGTCGTTGTCCCGGGCGGGGCGAGCGGCTTTTTTGTCGTCAACCTCGTCGTACCAACCGCGTTTCGTGCCGGAGGCGACGCACTCGGTCATAATCATTGGCTTGTCGGGGTACTTTTCGTGCAGCGCGTCTATCTGATCGTAGCAGTAGTTTACGCCGATAACGTCCACGAGATCGAGCACTTTTTCGCGGTCGATTTTGTCGCAAGCCACGGTAATCGGGCGGCTGTCGTCCAACGAACGCGCGAAAGCGAGCAGATTTTTGCAGATTTTTCTGCCCTGAGCGGTGTGGAAATACTGTTCCTCGTTGCCGATCGACCAGAAAATGACCGACGGGCGGTTGCGATCGCGCTTTATAAGCGTTTCGAGTTGGAGTTTGCCTTCCTCGGTACTTTCGAAACGGCGCGTTTCGTCGAGAACGATAAAGCCGTTTTTGTCCAGTTCTTCCATAACGCATTCGGCGTGCGGATAGTGGCTGGTGCGGTAGGCGTTGGCTCCCATTTGTTTTATAAGACCGATTTTGTACCGCTGAACGTTGTCCGGTACTGCTTTTCCGAACAGTCCGCAGTCGGCGTGAGCGCACACTCCGTTTATCGGGTAACGCTTGCCGTTTATAAGCAGACCGTCCTTGCTCGTGACCGAAATTTCGCGGTAACCGTATTTAACGCTGTCGGAGTCGCAGAGCGTATTTCCCGAATAAACGGTGGCGCGCATATCGTAACGGACGGGACTGTCCGGCGACCATAAATCCGGAGATAAAAGCGGAAATTCGCACTTAACGTCTGCCTTAGAATACGCGGCGATTTTCACGCTTTTGACCGCTTTTGCGACGACCGTACCGTCTTTATCGATAATTTCACATTCCGCGCGCGCGATTTTGTCGCGGTCGTGGTCGTTGCGGACGGTGACGACGGCGCAGGTTTGCCATTTATCGCCGATTTTTTTCGTTACGGCGTGAATTCCCCACAGGTCCACGCAAAGGCGGTCGGTTTTAATCAGTCTGACGTGGCGATATATGCCTGCGCCCTCGTACCACCAGCCCTCGCTCTGACAGGCGATTATCTTCACCGCAAGCACGTTATCCTCGCCGAACAACACATAGTCGCTTACGTCCGCAGAGAACGGAGCGTAGCCCGAAAAACTGCGCGTTATAAGGCAGCCGTTAAGGTATACCTCGCAGTTTGTCGCAACGCCCTCGAAAAAGAGCGTTATGCGCTTGCCGTCGTCGGACAGGGGAAGTGTGAAATGCTTTCTGTACCAGGCCCCGTCGTAGAGGAAAAAGCCGAGCGCCGGATTGTATTTTTCCTGCGGTTCGTCTCCGATAATATAATCGTGCGGAACGGTTACTCGTTCCCATTTTTCGAGCGGATATTCTTTTGTCGCCGAATAGCAGTCGGGGTCGTCGTTGTAAAAGCGCGACGCCGGACCTCTTCGCATACGCTCGGTTTTCGCGCCCATGTAGCACACGCCCTTATATGCCGGGTAAAACGCGTCGTCCAGTTCGCCGCGGTGGAACAGCCAGCCCGAATCGAAATCCAATACTTCTCTCATGTTTTTGCTCCCTGAATGAATTTTTCTCTATTATACAACGCGCCGTCATTCCCTGCATAGCGATTATTTTGTAATATATGGATAAAATTGACTTTATTTGCTCCGCAATGCGATATTTTTGCCGCGGTGTTGTAAATAAATTGATTTTTCTCGCGCGGCGGAGTATAATAAAAACAGCAAAGAAAGGAGACAAAAAGCAATGCGCGCGTTTTTTTCCAAAGGCAATACGCCCACGAAAGCCGATTACGTCACGGCGCTCGAAGTGAACAGTTGCGGCTACTACCGCGATTTAAGCCGCGATATAAGCGTTTACAGACCGCTCGGAAGAGAGGATTATCACGTTATTTTCGTGGCGCGCGGAGCGTTGAGCGTGGACGGAAAGGAGTTCGGAGCAGGCAGCGCGTATTTTTTTCTGCCCGGGAAAAAGCAGGAATATGTTTACCGCGCCGAAAGCAAAAGTCTTTACTACTGGGCGCATTTCTGCGGATATTTAAGCCGCGAACTGTCGGAGAAGTATAAGTTCGAAGGCTCGTATTCGCTCGGAGACGAGGCTGCCGAAGCCGAACGCGTGTTCCGCTCGATGACCGGTGCGTACGAGGACGGATCGGACACCGAGGACCTGATGGCGGAGGGCGCGCTGCTGTCGTTTATCGCGCTTGCAGTCGGCAAAAACGCGCGGAGTTCGCCTTTCCGCCGCGCCGAAATGCGCCTTAAAGACTGTCGCGACGACGTCGGAGTAAAAGAACTTGCCGAGGACCTGAACATGAGCGAAGCGCATTTTATCCGCTCGTTCAAAAAGTATAACGGACTTTCTCCGCGCGCGTACGCGATTAAATACAGAATGAAGCAGGCGAGCGCGCTTTTGGAACTGTCGGATATGTCGATCGGCGAAATAGCGTTCGAGTGCGGCTTTTCGGACAACCTGTATTTTTCCAGGGCTTTTAAGAAGTATACGGGTAAAAGCCCTGCCGAATACCGCCGCTCGCTCCGCCGCTGAAAGTTAATACCGACCTATTTAAAGCCTCGCCCTTCGGAAGAGGTGGCGGCGTCGGCCGACGGAGAGGGTAATTTAATTATACGGGACGGGCGAAAGTCAAAGATAAAACGGGAAATAAACGCTCCGAAAGCCTTTAATCCGACCGAAAATAAGCAAAAAGCGAAAAAGCAAGCGCGCTTTCTCGCTTTTATTTTGCCGGAAAAAGCACAAAATAAGCCCGAAAATCGCGTTTTTATTATTTTTCAAAAATTTTTTAACTTTTTTTGTAAAAACTATTGACAAAACCGAAAAGCGGGTATATAATATGGTCGAAAGTCAAAGAAAGTCAAACTTTGACGAGGCAGCGCATAACGAAAAGAAAAAATCGGATGCGTTCGGGAGGCAGTGAAAAATGGCAAATTTAAGCGACGTCATAGAGGCGTTTCTGTTGCAGACGCTGGGCGAGGACGACAGATTGAAAATCAGCCGTAACGAACTTGCCAACTATTTTTCGGTTGCGCCCAGTCAGATAAATTACGTTTTGTCCACTCGTTTCACGCCCGACAGGGGCTACACCGTGGAATCGAGAAGAGGCGGCGGCGGTTGCGTCACCGTGGTCCGAATTCATTCGAACGGCAGCGAGATGTTAAGCAACGTCATGCAAATGCCGATGAATCAGGGACTCAGTTGGACGCGTTCGTGCAACGTCGTAGACAGAATGGTAAACGAAAAAGTCATCTCGGAGCGCGAAGGCAGACTGCTTAAAGCGGCGCTGTCGGACAAGGCTCTGGCGACTCCGGCGATTATCGATAAAGACGCGTTGCGTGCGAGTATAATAAAGAGCGTGCTTGTCGAAGCGCTCAAATGCGAAAAGGAAGCCGCTGCGACCGAAAAGAAGGAAAAGCAGTCGGATGACGCGAAAGCGTGAGGAGGAATTTAACTATGCTATGCGATGATTGCGGAAAAAATCAGGCGACTTATCACGAAGTAAGAAGCATAAACGGACGGCGCACCGAAGTGCATCTGTGCGAACAGTGCCGCCGTAAAAACGGTTACGATTCGTTGCCGCTCAGCGGCATGGGCGACGTGTTCGGCAGTTTCGACGAATTTTTCGGCGGAGCGAGAGAGGACGAAACATGCGAGTTCTGCGGAACCAACATACGCGACTTTCTCGACACCGGTTACGTCGGTTGCGAGCATTGCTACGACCGATTCAGCCGCGCGCTGTTGCCGCAGATGCAACGTATTCAGAAAAAAGTACAACACGTCGGCAAGGTACCCGGCAGGAAACAGCAGGGGACGCTCAGCGAATACGACAGGCTTAAAGCCGAACTCGACAAAGCGATAGAAGTCGAGGACTACGAAAAAGCCGGCAAGATAAACGAACAACTCAAAAGATTGAAGGAGGGCAGACAATGAGCGCAAACGGAATCGCGGTCGAAAGCAAAATAACGCTTTCGAGAAACGTCAAAGGCTTCCCCTTTCCGTCCAGACTGCGCGACACGCGTGCCAACGTCATCGCGAGCGGCGTGTACGAAGCGGTCGGTCGTCAGGGCGGCTACGAACTTTATAAAACCGCGCAGATGTCCGAGCAGGTCACTAAAAGACTGCGCGAACGCGGTCTTATAACCGACCGGCTTATCCAAAGCCCCTACGGCAGCGCGATAGTCTCTGCCGACGAGAGCGTTTCGATAATGATAAACGAAGAGGACGCCGTCGTCGAGCAGTACTTCGGAAAAGGCGAGTGTCTGTCCGATCTGTACCGAAAAGCCGACAAACTGGACGACGTTATCGGAGAAAAGGAAGAATTCTGCTTTCATCCGAGGCTCGGGTATCTTACTTCATGCCCCGACAGCGCCGGAACGGGTATGCATGCAAGCGTAACGCTGTTTCTGCCTGCGCTCGCGCTTACAAAAAGTCTGCAAAGTTGCGCTTCGTCCGTGTCGCGGCTCAACATTTCGATAAACAGCGTGTACGACGACAGCGTGGAGGCTTACCTTTTCACGGTGACCAATCAGCAAACGCTCGGACTTAGCGAGGCGGAGATAATCGACCTCGTGGAAAAAGCGGTCAATCATCTGGTCGAGGCGGAAGAACGCGCAAGAAAAATGCTTAAAATTTCTTCCGAAGCGCAGGTGCGCGACAAATCCATGCGCGCGCTCGGACTTATGAAAAACGCTTACTCTATGAGCGCAACCGAAATGGTCGAACTGTTTTCGTGGGTCAAATTGGGCGCGTATTACGGATTCGTTTCGCTTGACACGGAAGCAACCGAACAGACGATTAAAAAACTAATGCCCGCGTCGATAGACTGTCCTTCGCCCGAAAGCGAGGACGTGTTCCGCGCGGAAATACTCAGAAAAGAACTTAACTGAAACCGTGCTTTTGCTGCCGGAAATTCCGACCGAAAGCGCATAATCCTAAACTAAAAAAATCACACCGAAAAGGAGGTGTTTATTATGAGATTACCTTACACCGAAAATGCAAAAACGGCACTCATCACCGCAGAAAAAGTTGCAGGTGCCTACGGCGGCGGAGCAATCGGAACCGAACATATTCTGTACGGTCTGGTCGCGACCGAACGCTGCACCGCAAGCAGAGTGCTTCGTAAATACGGCGTCGATACGTCCAGTTTCGACGGCGAATATATGACTATGTCCGGCGGATTCATGGACAGCCACAGTTTCACTTCGGGCGCCGCAAACGCGCTCGTCAACGCCGAACGCCTTGCCATGAAATTCGGCAAGAAAGTAGTGGGAACCGAACAGATTCTCTACTGCCTGTTGCTCGATCCGTCCAGTGCCGCAGGAGCAATCCTCGGTAACCTCGGAGCCGATCAGGACGCTATTTTGGGCGAACTCGAAGGCTACGTCAGCGGAGAGAAGAGAAGCGAAGCGGAAGGCGGCGAAAACGGCGACGACAAGCAACTTCCCACCGAACTTAACGACCTCGGCATAGACCTTACCAAAAAGGCTCGCGAAAACAAACTCGATCCCATCATCGGCAGAAAAGAGGAAATCGAACGCATCATTCAGATTCTCTGCCGTAAAACCAAAAACAACCCCGTGCTTATAGGCGAACCGGGCGTCGGCAAGAGCGCCGTGGTCGAAGGACTCGCACGCGCGATAGTCGAAGGCAACGTGCCCGAACTGCTTAAAAACAAAATGGTGTTCGCGCTCGATATAGGCTCGCTGGTCGCAGGCACCAAATACCGCGGCGCGCTCGAAGAAAAACTCAAAGGCGCGATAGACCTCATCCGCAAACAGGGCAATATAATCGTGTTCATCGACGAGTTGCACACGCTTGCGCAAGCCGGCAGCAAAGAGGGCGAAGTTTCGCCTGCGGATATATTAAAGCCTTATCTCGCACGCGGCGAACTGCAAACCATCGGTGCTACCACTACCGAAGAATATCGTAAATTCATCGAAAAGGATAAAGCGCTCGAACGTCGTTTCCAGCCTATCATAGTCGCGCCCCCGTCGGTTGACGATACCATCGAAATTCTCAAAGGTCTTAAAGAGAATTACGAGGCGTTCCACAAGGTCAAAATAAGTGACGACGCGATCGTCGCGGCAGCCAAACTGTCCGACAGATATATAACCGATCGTTTCCTTCCCGATAAAGCCATCGACCTTATCGACGAAGCGATGAGCCGCGTTAAAGTTTCGTCCACCACCGTGCCTGAAAGTTTTAAACAGCAGCAGGAAAAACTCGAAAACATCAAGGCTTGCCTCGACGAAGCGGTAAAGGCGCAGGACTTCGAAAAAGCAGGTATGCTTAAACGCGAACGCGACGAACTCATCTCGCGCATGTCCGACGAAAAAGTCAACTGGGCAAAAGCCAACGAGCAGCAGGTCCGCACGATAACCGCCGACGACATCGCCGAAATCGTGTCCAAATGGACCAAAATCCCGGTAAACAAACTCAACGAAACCGAGTCCGACAGACTTATGAAACTGGAAGAAATTCTGCATAAACGCGTTATAGGTCAGGACGAGGCTATAAGAAGCGTATCACGCGCTATAAGAAGAGCGAGAGCCGGACTTAAAGATCCGTCCCGTCCGATAGGCTCGTTCCTGTTCCTCGGACCTACGGGCGTGGGCAAAACCGAACTTACCAAGGCACTCAGCGAAGCCATGTTCGACGACGAGAACTCCATCATAAGACTGGATATGTCCGAGTATATGGAATCGCACTCTGTTTCCAAACTCATCGGCGCACCGCCCGGATACGTCGGATTCGACGACGGCGGTCAACTTACCGAACAGGTACGTCGTAAACCTTATTCCGTAGTCCTGTTCGACGAGATCGAAAAGGCTCACCCCGACGTTTACAATATCATGTTGCAGATTCTCGACGACGGCAGACTCACCGACGGTCAGGGCAGACTGGTGGACTTCAAAAACACCATCATCATCATGACCAGTAACGTGGGCGTCGCAGAACTCAAAAACAATCGTCAGGCGCTCGGATTCGCCGAGGGTAACCCTGCCGAAATCAACAAGTCCACCGACGAAGTGCTCGGAGCGGCTCTTAAACGTCACTTCAAGCCCGAATTCCTCAACAGAATAGACGTCATTTGCTTCTTCCATTCGCTCACCGCGGACGAAATCAAGCAGATTGCCGGTATTCTCATCAGAAAATTCGAGAAAACGCTTAAAGAACGCAACATCACGCTTCAGATTTCCGACGCCGCTATGGACTATATCGTCAAACAAGGCTACGACATCGAATACGGTGCGCGTCCTTTGAGAAGAGTCATCGAACAGAAACTCGAGGACAATATCGCCGAAGGCATTATCGATCGCAGCATCACCGATAACAGTACCGTTTCCGTCGATTTCGACGGCGAAGGCATCACGATTAACGGTAAACGCGGTCTGTAATATAGCAGCCGAGGGTAAACGTAGACGGTCGGGACGGAAATCCCGACCCGATGCGTACTCGCGGCAAGAGCGTGCGGTTAGAGTATCGCCGAGGTAAAACGACAGGAGTATAAACTTGTTGCCGGTCGCTCTAGTCCCGCCACGCCATAATAACGACAATTCTTCAATATTCTCCTTGCACGAAGGACGGTAAAGCCAAAACGCTTCCCGCCCTTTGTTTTTTTGCGAAAGGCAATATCGGCAAGCGTTTTCCTCTTCTCGGGACGTGCAAATCGGACGTTAAACGGGGGAACGAGCAAATTTTCGGAGTTATTTTCGTTAAATCGGTATTGACAAAGGCGTATCGATGTGGTATAATAAACACAGGCGGAAGAGGCTTTACTTCCGTCCTGAACAAAAATCAAAAATCTATATCAGGGGGTTACTTCTATGAAAATCGATTTTTTGTGCAGAAACTATGAAGCAAGCGACAAACTGAAAGACGTCATCACCAAAAAGGTGGACAGGCTGGACAAGTTTTTCGAGGACGACACGAAAGTTAAGATAGTCCTTAAAGAAGCGAACAACGTTCAGACCATGGAACTTACCATCGCGGTAAGCGGTGGCGTTCTCCGCGCGGAAGTCAGCGGCAAAAACATGTACGAACTCATCGATCAGGCGCTTCCCAAACTCGAAAAGCAGATTATCAAGCATCACGCCAAGATGAAGGATAAGAAGTTCAAAGTCAAGGATTTTGCAGGCGAAACGGACAAGCCCGTCGAGCCCGAAAAACAGGTCGTGAGAAGCAAAGCGTTCGAACTTACTCCCATGACCGTGGAAGACGCAATAGAAGAGATGGAACTCGTAGGTCACGAGTTTTACGTATTCCTCAACCGCGCAACCGGAAACGTCAGCGTGCTTTACACGCGTCGCGACGGCAACTACGGCTTGATCGAAGGAATAAGATAAGCAAATAACAGCCGAAAAGCGAGGAGTCGACTGCCAAAGTCGGCTCTTCCTTGCGGTTAAAAGATAAAAGGAGTTATCACAATGAATTTAAGACTGGATTACAACAACATGATGACCGAGGCAATCGGCAGCGAAGGACTGGAAGAGAGCGTGTTCGGAAAGAACGCCGCGCTCATCGAAAAGGCTTATAAAAACGTCATGGACAATCGCGGTAAGGGCTGGCAGGAATGGTGCGATCTGCCCTTCGTCAAGGACGATTATCTCGACGAAATGATCGCATATTGCAACGGTATCCGCGAAAAAGCCGAATCGTTCGTAGTGTTCGGTATCGGCGGAAGCGCGCTCGGTCCGATCGCCGTTTTGCAGGCGCTTATGCATCTTCATCACAACGAACTGCCCGCAGCAAAGAGAAAGGCTCCCAAATTCTACGTCGAAGACAACGTCGACCCCGAAAGAATGGCAGCCCTTTTAGACGTAATCGACATCAAAACCACTTATTTCAACGTTATCACCAAGAGCGGCGAAACCAGCGAAACTTTAAGCCAGTTCCTCATCGTGTACGATCTGCTTAAAAAAGAACTCGGCAAAGAAGAGGCTAAAAAGCACATCGTCGTCACCACTTCGGACGGCAAGGGAACGCTTTACAACCTCGCGAAAACCGAAGGCTTCAAGCATTATGCGGTTCAGCCGGGCGTAGGCGGAAGATTCTCCGTTCTCTGTCCCGTCGGTCTCGTGCCGTTCGCAGTCATGGGTATCGACATCAAGGCTATGCTTAAAGGCGCAGCCGAAATGAGCAAGGCATCCGCCGTTGCGGACGTCAGAAAGAACCCTGCTCTTATAAGCGCGTTCATGCAGTACGAAGAAATGAAGCGCGGCAAGAACATCAGCGTTCTGATGCCCTACGCCGACAGTCTTAAATACATGGCAGACTTCTACTGCCAGATCTGGGCTGAATCGCTCGGTAAAGCGGTCGATTACGACGGCAAAACCGTAAACGCCGGTCAGACCCCCGCAAAATCGCTGGGCGTTACCGATCAGCACAGTCAGGTTCAGCTGTACACCGAAGGTCCGTTCGATAAAGTAGTCACCTTCATCGGCGTGGACAACTACCGCGCGACCGAAGTCATTGCCGACGACAAAGACGTTGCCGCTTGCGACTTTTTGAAAGGTCACACCATGAACGAACTCATCAACTGCGAGAGAAAGGCGACCGAGTACGCGCTCCGCAAGGCAAACAGAGCGAACTTCACCGTCTATCTGCCCGAAGTCAACGCAGAAACCGTGGGCGAACTTTTAATGTACTTCATGTACGAAACCGCTTTCGCAGGCGCAATGCTCAATATCGACACGTTCAATCAGCCCGGCGTCGAAGAAGGCAAAAAGGCTACGTTCGCAATGCTCGGCAGAGCCGGCTACGAAGCAAAACTTCAGGAAGTCAACGCCGCTAAAAAATTCGATAAATACACCGTTTAAGCCGAAAACGTTTGTTTTAGCCGCTTAAACGAGGAGAAATCATGAAAAAACTCAGTAAGTATGTCAAAAATACGCTGCTGCGCAAGTGTATCGCGGCATGCCTGTACATCGTTATAGGCGTGCTGATGATAGCCGTGCGCGGAGAGGCGCCTGCCTGGACGTGCCGTATTCTCGGCGCCGGACTGTGTGCGATAGGACTTTATAACCTCGTCTATCATTTTGTGCAGAACGAACTGATTATCGGGCTTCCGTGCGACGTCATGATGATAGTTGCCGGCGTTCTTTTGCTCGTGCTTGCCGAATTTATCGCGGCGGTGGTTGCAATACTGCTGGGCGTGTTCATGATTTTTAAGTCGATTTTCGGGCTTCAGGGCGCGCTTATCGACAAAAAAGCCGGTATGCGCTCGTGGATCGTCGATTTCGTGTACGCGATACTCACGCTCGTTATGGGAATCGCGCTCATCGTTCCGTCGCTCGGCGGTATGGACGTGCTTATTCTCGCGCTCGGTATCGTGCTTGTGGTTGACGGCGTACTTGGTCTGGTCGCACTCGTTCTGTCGCTGGTTATGGACAGAAAAGCGGTGACCGACGCCGACTGCGTGGTCGATGCCGAAACACTCGATTCCACCGACGCCGACGATCACGACAATTAAACCGCAAAATATTTGAATATAACGAAAAACGACGGAGCATATTTTTTCTCCGCCGTTTTTTTAGCCCGTTTTTAAAGCCTCTCCCGGAGTGAGAGGCTTTAAAGAAGTCGGTTGGTTTTAAAGTACATAGTTTGTGAGAATTTGTAGGGGAGGGGTCTCCCCTCCCGAAAAAACAAGGCTTATTTTTCCTGCTATACATAATCAGAAAAACCAACCTTGATTTACTATTCATCTAACTCAAAAGTTTTTGTTTTACTTTTTTACAAAAAAGCAAGCGACTTGCCGCGACGGAGAGGGCGATTTAAAATACGCAGATACATAGTCAACGCTTTCGATCCCCCGGTCACCTGGCGGTGACAGCCCCCTTTACGAAAAGGGGCCTTTAAATACGGTCGATTATTTTATAGACGCACTGATTAACTCAAAAGTTTTTTGCTTATTTTTTTACAAAAAGTAAACGGATAGCCAACGGATAGGGGGAGTGAACACATGCTCCGATAATTTTTAGTTTGCTAAAACTCGGTCGGAGTTTGCGACGGGAACGCATTTTGTTGTTTGAAAAATCGGAAAACCGGGTCGGACTTGACAAAAAACGCTAAAATTTTTCATATAAATGCGGCAAACGCTTGCATTTTTTTAAATGTCGGGGTATCATTTATATGTGGGCGAGTATCGCCCTGTATTTTAACGTGGAAAAGAGGAGGTTCGGCGCGATTTGAGAGATTATTTAAGCGATATTTATCGGATGGAAGACGAATTTTTCTCGCCGTACGCGGCAAAATCGAAAGATACGCGCGGCAGGCAGAAAAAGATAGACCCCAGTCCAATGCGCACGGAATACCAGCGTGACCGCGACCGCATCATTCACTGCAAAGCGTTCCGTCGGCTCAAACACAAAACGCAGGTATTTCTCTCCCCCGAAGGCGATCACTACCGCACGCGGCTTACTCACACGCTCGAAGTTGCGCAGATAGCCCGTTCGATTGCGCGCGCTCTCAAACTCAACGAAGATTTAACCGAAGCGATAAGCCTCGGTCACGACCTCGGTCATACTCCGTACGGGCATGCAGGAGAGAGGGCTCTCAGCGAATTCACTCATTTCGAGCATAACGAGCAGTCGTTGCGCGTCGTGGACTATCTCGAATACGACGGCAAGGGCATGAATCTTACGTTCGAGGTGCGCGACGGCATACTCAATCACACCAGTCGCGGGAACGCCGCAACGCTCGAAGGACATGTGGTTGCGTGGAGCGACCGCATCGCCTACATAAACCACGATATCGACGACGCCGTTCGCGCAGGCGTAATAAAAAACGAGGACATACCCAAGCACTACCGCGAAGTTTTCGGCGAATATCACGGTAAGCGAATCGACAGCATGATCATGGACGTCATCGAAAACAGTTTCGGGCAGGATTACGTCAGCCCGTCCGACAAGATTAAAGAAGACATCGCAGGGCTGCGCGAATGGATGTTCGAAAACGTCTATCGTTCGCCGCTCGCCAAAAGCGAAGAGCATAAGGCGATCGACATGATCAAATACCTGTACGAGTATTTCTATAATAATTTCGAACTTATTCCCGAAGAAATACGCGCAAATCAAGGTACGAAAGAGCAAAAAGTGTGCGACCATATCGCCATGATGAGCGATCAGTATGCAGTGCGCGTGTACGAAGATATAACCATTCCGAAGAGTTGGAGCAAGATTTAAGGAGAACTTTTGGACAGAGACTGGATCGACGAACTCATTTCCAAGCTGAACATAGTAGACGTCGTGTCGAAATACGTTCCGCTTACCAAAAAAGGCAGGACCTACTGGGGTTGCTGTCCTTTTCACCATGAAAAAGAGCCGTCTTTCGCAGTAAACGAGGACAAGCAGTTCTATCATTGCTTCGGTTGCAAGGAAAGCGGCAACGTCATCACGTTCATCCAAAAAATCGAAAGCGTCGAATTTTGGGACGCGGTCAAAATTCTCGCAAAGGAAGCCAACTTCACTCTGCCCGAGCGTGCTTTTACCAAAAAAGAGGACGGTATAGACGCAAAAAAACGCGACCGACTGCTCTCTCTCATGCGCGCGGCAGGCAGACATTACTACGAAAATCTGAACAAAAAAGAAGCGGAACCGGCGAGAGAGTATATGAAAATGCGCGGACTGGACGGCGCGCTCGCCCGTAAATTCGCGCTCGGTTACAGCGTCGACGGCACCGAAATCATCGACTACTTAAAGTCGCAGGGCTACACGACCGACGAAATCAAAACAGCCGGCATTATAGAGGTCGGCGCAAACGGCTTATACGACGTGTTCGCGCGGCGGCTTATAATCCCCATCGTCAACCATCTCGGCGAAGTGGTCGCGTTCGGCGGACGGCTTCTCAATCCGTCCACGCATATAGCGGTAAAATACCGCAATTCGTCCAATACGCCCATATTCGACAAATCGCGCACGCTTTTCGCGCTCAACCTAGTAAAAAGAAAGAAACAAAAGGAGAATATAAATTACGTCATAATAGCGGAAGGCTATATGGACGTAATGATGCTGCACAAAGCGGGGTTCGACACCGCCATCGCGAGCATGGGTACCGCGCTTACGTTCAAACAGGCAAAACTTATAAAAAACTACTCGAAAAACGTGTATATAAGTTACGACGGCGACTCGGCAGGTCAGGCGGCGACTCTTCGCGGACTGGACATACTGCGTGAAGCCGGTCTTAACGTCAAAGTCGTCGTTCTTCCCGACGGACTGGATCCCGACGACCTTATAAAGCAGCGCGGAAAAGAAGCCTACCAAAGACTTCTGGACGAGGCGTTGACGCTCACCGAGTACAAACTGGAAAACGCCGCCAAAAAATACGATCTTTCCGCTCCCGACGGAAAATCGGGTTACGCTATCGAAGCGCTTAAAATCATCGGCGAACTCGACAGTCCCGTCGAGCAGGAAGAATACGTCCGCGTGGTCATAAAAAACACAGGCTATCGCAAGGAAACTCTTCTTAAACAACTGGGTTTAACCGAGCAAAAGCGCGACGAGCAGAAAGAAGAGGAGCGGCAAAAACAGGAGCAGGAACAAAAATCCGAAAAGGAATTAACCGACAAACGCGCTCTGTTCGTCGTCGCAAGCATGATTCACAACCGCGACTACGCCGACATGAAAGCGGATATTTATCCGTATCTTAAAGACGAATATCTTAAAAAAGCGTACGAATACGCGGTAAACTGCCGTAAAACCGGCGAAAAATGCAATCCGTCGGCGATGTTCAGTCTGCTCGGCGAAAAGGACGCGTTCAAAGTGGCAGGCTACGAATTCTTGGACGGCGACAACGCCGCAAAATATTCCGCGTGCATAGTCGGCATACAAGCCGATTGGCTGAACGCCGAAAAGCAGAGGCTCGCGCAGGAGTACGAGAAATCGAAGTCGGTGGACTGCCTTAAAGAAATAATGAAAATCGAAGAAAAATTACGAGAAATCAAAAACGGGGGTGGCTGATATGAGTATCGAAAACAACCAACTTATAATGTCGGCTCTTGACAAAATAGTAAAAATCGGCAAAAAAAAGGGAATGCTTACCGTGGACGAAGTGACGCGCGCGCTGGTCGTGGACGCAGACGCTTCGCGCTCCGACGTCGAAGAAGCATTCAAATATCTGGAAAAACAGCACATAATCGTCGTTGACAGTCAGCCCGAAGAAGACACGGGCAAGGACATTCCCACCGACGACGCAGTGCGTATTTTTCTCAATGCAATCGGCAAATATCCGCTGCTTTCCGCGGAAGAAGAGCGCGAACTCAGCAAAAGAATTAAAGAGGGCGACGATCAGGCGTTCGACAAACTGGTCATGTCCAACCTGCGACTGGTGGTTTCGGTTGCCAAAAAGTACATAGGCAAAGGCTTGGATCTCGACGACCTTATTCAGAACGGCTGTCTGGGCGTTATGACCGCGGCAAGAAAGTTCGACTACGAAAAAGGCTATCGTTTTTCCACTTACGCCACCTGGTGGATTCGTCAGACGGTTACGCGTGCCATAAGCGATACCGCACGCACCATTCACCTTCCGAACTACGTTAAAGACTGCATCGATAAGATGAACAACATTTCGCGAGCGTACGAACAGCAGCACGGCGAGCAGCCGCCGCCCGAGTATATCGCCGAAAAGTTGGGCGAACCGCTCGAAAAAGTGCTGTTCTACCGTCAGGTTCAGCAGCGTAATCTGTCGTTGTACGACGCCGTGGGCGACGACGGCGACACCGTTATTCTCGACATGATAGAGGATACCGCGGGAAAAACGCCCGAAAGCGAAGCCATGCGCTCGGCAGACCGCGAAGTGCTTATGCGCGCACTTTCCACGCTCGAAGCACGCGAACAGATAATAATACGCTGCCGCTACGGATTCGACGACGGCAAGCCCAAAACCCTAAAAGAAGTGGGCGAACTGTTCGGAATCACGCGCGAACGCGTCCGTCAGATCGAAATAAAAGCGCTCCGCAAGTTACGCATGCCCGGACGCAGTAAGGAAATCCGCCAAATAGTCAAAAATTAATAACCGCTCAGTTACCGGAGGAATTATGGAAAACACAACGCAACATCTGGACGAAATAGTGTTATCGCTCGAAAAGGCGTCCGGAGACAAAAAAACAATTACGTACGACGACGTGAACGGCGCGCTGTCGATGTCGAGAGTAACTCCCGACGATATAGAATATATTTTTTCCGCTCTCGCGGCAAAGGGCATAGAAGTGTCCAAAAAAGAAGAAAATAAAGCCGCTCCCGACCTCGACGAAAAAATAATGAACGAGGTTAAAAAACTCATTTCCATAGGCAAACAGAAGGGCAGACTTACTTACGACGAAGTGGGCGAACGTCTTGCCGTCGAATGCGAGGCAAACGCGGAACAAATGGAAGAAGTGTTCCGTATTCTCGCCGCAAACGGCATCGTCATCTACAACAACATGCCGGAATTTCTGAAAGACGACCTCGATAAGATAATGAGCGAGGTCTCCGTCGACGACCCGGTTAAAGTCTACTTAAAAGATATCGGTAAAGTGCCGCTCCTTACCATGGAAGAGGAAATGGAACTGGCAAAACGCATGAAAGACGGCGACGAAGAAGCCAAAAAGCGTTTAAGCGAAGCAAACCTTCGTCTGGTCGTTTCCATCGCGAAAAGATACGTCGGTCGCGGTATGCTGTTTCTCGACCTCATTCAGGAAGGAAATATGGGACTTATGAAAGCGGTCGAAAAATTCGACTGCACCAAGGGTTTCCGTTTCTCGACTTACGCCACCTGGTGGATTCGTCAGGCGATAACCCGTGCGATTGCCGATCAGGCTCGCACTATCCGTATTCCCGTGCATATGGTCGAAACCATAAACAAACTCATCCGCGCTAACCGCACGCTCGTGCAGCAACTCGGAAGAGAACCCACCGTTTCGGAACTGAGCAAAGAACTGGATATGCCCGAGGAAAAAGTGCGCGAAATTCAGCGCATAGCCCTCGACCCCGTCAGCCTCGAAACGCCTATCGGCGAAGAGGACGACAGTCACCTCGGCGACTTTATCGAGGACGATAAGGCTGCCGCTCCGCAGGACGTTGCGACTTTTACCATTTTAAAAGAACAACTCATGGCAATTCTCGACACGCTCACCCCGCGTGAAGAAATGGTGCTTCGCCTGCGCTACGGTCTGGACGACGGTCATCCGCGTACGCTCGAAGAAGTTGGCAAGGAATTCCACGTCACCCGTGAGCGTATTCGTCAGATAGAAGCCAAGGCACTTAGAAAACTGCGTCATCCGCAGCGCAGCAAAAAACTCCGCGATTACATGGAATAATGAAAAGACTGGAAGCCATCGCCGGGGAGATATTGCCGTGCAAAGTGTTTGCCGACATCGGCTGCGATCACGGAATAATCGGTCTGTACGCGGTAAAAAATCATCTTGCGGACAAAGTCTGCGAGTGCGACATCGGCGAGGAATGTCTTTTTAAAGCCCGTTCGCTTATAGGCGACGGCGCGAGTTATTTCTGCGGCGACGGATTCGCTCCGCTGACAGAGCAAGGAATATATCCCGATCAGGCGGTTATTGCCGGAATGGGCGGCGAACTCATAATCAAAATTCTCGAAAAAAGACAGAATAATCCGCGGCTTATATTGGGTGCGCAGAAAAATCCCGATAAATTACGAGATTATCTTATAGATAGCGGCTATGCGATAGTGAAGGACTATAAAGTGTTCGACGCCGGTAAGTTTTACGATATTATCGTCGCCGAAGAGGGAAAGGCTCTTCCGCTCGACCGCATATCGGCGTTTGCCGGAGCGTTTTACAAGCAGAAAAACCCCGACCTTAAAGCCTGGTGCGACTACACCGAGAAAAGAGTTTCCGCGTATAAGCGCACCGAGGAAAACGAACGTATTCTCGAAATGGTACAAGAGGTGAAAAAATGGCAACCGTAAAAGACGTCGCTTTGCTGGCGGAAAAACTGTTCCCGACCGAAAACGTCTGCATGCAGGACTATATAGGCTTGTCCGTCGGCGACGAAAATGCGGAAGTAGATAAAGTGGTCTGCTGTCTCGACTGCACCGAGCAAACGGTTATAGAGGCGGCGGAAAAGGGCGCGCAACTCATTTTCGCGCATCATCCGCTCATTTTCGGCTCGATAAGTACTGTGACGAGTGCCACGCCTGTCGGCAGAATAATTCTGCTTGCCGCAAAAAACGGAATAAGCGTGTATTCGGCGCACACCAATATGGACTGCTCGCCGGGCGGCATAACCGAGTACGTCGCAGGTCTTATCGGAATAAAAAATCCGCAGCCGCTGATGGAGGTCAACCAAAAAGCGTCGCTCGGACTTATAGGAACGCTCTGTAAATCCGAGGACGTATTCTCGTACGCCGAAAAGGTGTCCCGGATTTTATCGGACGAACACGTCAAAGTGTACGGTAAACGGCGCGACGCGCATAAAATCGCGGTCGTGAGCGGTGCCGGCGGCGACGAGGAAACGGTAAACGCCGCGCTTAAAAAGGGAGCGGACACGCTCGTCACCGGCGAAATAAAGCACCATATCGCGCTGTACGCGATAGCGCAGGGACTGAACATCGTCGAAGTATCGCACTACGCGAGCGAGCATATCTATATTCCGCGGCTGGTCGCAATTCTGTCGGCCGAGGCGGAAAAACAAAACTTGAAAATTCAATTTGCGGTGTCGGAACGCGAAAGCGATCCTGCACCGAAAGGAGTATAACAATGGATTTGGACAATTTACTCAAGTATCAGGCAATCGACGTCGAACTTAAAAAGTTGCAGCGCGAAATGAACGCCAACGAAAACTGCAAAAAAGCAGACGACGCGAAACGCCGTTTCAACGAAATGAGAACGGTGGTCGAAAAAAGCGAAAACGTTGCCACGAAAGTTTACGGCGGTTACGCCGAGTCCGTCCGTCATTACGACGAAACACTCAAAAAAGCGGAAGAACTTATCTCTCGGCTCGAGGACGATTCTCTTCCCGAGGAAGAAGCGGAAAAAATCGCAGAAAATTTAACCGCTATCAATAAGAAGTTGGGCGAAATCGCCGCTTTTATCGAAAATATCAAAAAGAAAGGCGAAACCGCCGTGCACGATTACACCGCGGCTCAGAAAAACGGGCGCAAACTCAAAGAGGAATACTCTGCCGCCCGCGATCAGTTGCAGAAACTCGAAGGCGAATACAAGCCGAAAATCGATCAGTTGCAGAAAAAACTCGCGGAAGCGCGCGGAAAAGTGGACGAAAAACTGCTTGCGACCTACGACCGCATCGTAAAAGAAGTGGGATTGCCTGCGTTCGTCGAAGTGTACGACTCGGGCTCGGGAGATAAAAACTGCACTTTCTGCGGCATGAGTCTGTCGCTCAACACCAAGAGCGAACTCAACGACAACGGCTATTGCGTGTGCGAAAAGTGCCACAGAATCATTTACGGCAAGAAAAAATAACTTTTTTCGCCCTTGCCGAATATAATTCTCTCGGAACAACCGAAAACGGAGGACGTTTATGAACAAAATCACGAAGGCGGTGATACCTTGCGGCGGTATGGGAACGCGCTTTTTGCCCATTACCAAAACTCTGCCCAAGGAAATGCTGCCCGTAATCGATACGCCCGTGCTGTCGTACATAGTGGAAGAGGCGGCTTTAAGCGGCATAACCGACATACTTATAATTATAAACGAAAAGAAAAAAGACATTAAAAAATACTTCTCGCCCGATCCGGAACTCGAGGACGCTTTGCTGGCTGCCGGAAAAACCACCTATTTGCAGCGTCTTAAAAACATCTATTCCATGGCGAATATCTCGTTTGCCTATCAGCCAAAGCCGCTCGGAAGCGGCGACGCGGTCATGCGCGCGAAAAGTTTTACCGGCGACGAGGCGTTTTGTTTAAGTTGGGGCGACGACCTTATCGAGGCCGATCCGCCCGTCATGAAACAACTCATCGGCGCGTTCGAAAAAACCGGTTGCCCCATCGTCGGCGTTCAGCGCATGGACGGGGACGACATCGTTAAATACGGCGTCGCGAAAGTCAGCGAAAGCAGCGGAAAACTGCACAGGCTCGAAGGAATAGTCGAAAAACCGCCGATAACCGAACTGCCCTCGCGGCTCGCAAGTCTCGGAAGATACGTTTTGACGCCCGACGTGTACGACGCTCTCGGCAAAATAACGCCGGGACTGGGCGGCGAACTGCAGTTTACCGACGCTCTCAAACTCATGTGTCCCGACGTGTACGCCTACGAATTCGACGGCAGACGCTACGACATGGGCGACAAATTCGGCAGTATGCAGGCGATAACCGAATTCGCGCTCAAAAATGAGGAAATAGGCGAATCTTATCGCAAATACCTTAAAAAACTCGCCGAAACGCTATGAAAACCGATAACGCTCTTATAATAGGCGCGAAAACGCCCACTGACGCGAACGGGGTCGTCTGCCGCGTATGCCCGGGCGAATACGTCGACGTCGTGCGAGAAGGCGAATGCTTAGGCGATAAGATTTACATCTCGTCGCTTCTCAAAGCCGAGGACGATCTCGACGAAATAGTCGACTACTGCCTCGAAAATAACGCAAAAGTCATGGTCTGCGCCGGCGACGATTTGTACGATTCGGGGGTGCTCGAAGCGCGCGAGCATCTCTCGCCCGTCATGTTTTTGCACAAAATCGGGCTATTAGACCGTAATTGCAGCGTCGTGGGAGGAATCTGCCTCGACCGCGACGACGCCGACCTTATGGCGCAGACAGGC
>CAKQDN010000031.1 GCA_934229275.1 uncultured Clostridia bacterium
TTCTGGTGGTGGTTGTGATCGTAATCCGCACACGATGATCGGAAAAAATAATAAAAAGAAAAACGCAGCGCGCCTTTAAAAGCGTTCTGCGTTTATTTATTGACTTTGCGGCTTATTGTTTCAGTTCTGGAATTCCGATTTTTTGCAGCGACGAGTAAAGAAGCGAGTATTCCTCGGCGGTAGGTTCGCGAGCGGGGAAAACCGTGTATCCGACGTCGAATCCGAGCGCGCGCATGCTGCTTTTCCACTTTGCGATATTGCTGCCGAACATCAGATTTATGTACTCGTTTAACTTGCGTTGATATGACAAAGCGGTTTTTAAGTCGCTTTTCATAAAGTTGGCGTATATATTTGCGGCGGTACTTGCCATGTAGTTATAAGTGGTTCCGATTGCGCCGTCCGCCCCGACCGAAAGTCCGCATATCATGGTTTCGTCGGGACCGTTGAGAATGTTCAGCCTGTCGCCGGTAGCGGCTGTGATTTTCGAAAAAGCGTAGTAGTCGCATATGGTAAGTTTGATTCCGCCGACGTTCGGGATTTTCGCAAGTCTTTCCGCAAGCGCGACGGGGTCGCCGACAGCGTTCGTGACGTATGCGAACACCGGGTGAGTACTGTTTTTCGCCATCCACTCGTAGTAGTCGATGCACTCGTCGGTGTTATAGTACGCTTTAAGAGCAGGGGGAAGCGACGCCACTGCGTCGATTTTCTGTCCGTTCGCGTGATCGAGCAGTTCTTTCGTGCGGTTGAAATGCGTGGCTCCGACGTGCGCCATGATAAGACCTCTGCCGCGGTTCGCCGAAACCACCGTTTCGAGCATTTCCATGCGCGTGTTTTCGGGCAGAACCGAACATTCGCCCGTGTTACCGCACACATAAAAACCGTTAAGACCGCTTTCGAGGTGGTAATCCACGAGTCTGCTTACTTCGCCTTTTTTAACGTGCATCTCGCGGTCGTAAAGCGAGAATATCGCGCTGAAAACGCCTTTGAATTGTTTCTCTTTCATAAAAATCTCCTTAGGACGGACTTTATCCGTAAATCAACTACATTATACACCGATTTTGCTGTGAGATAAAGAGTGTAGACGGACGAAATAATCGCAAAAATGTCCCGATATTATAGAATACGGAGAAAAAACGGTCGAAAGTTATATAATTCGTGCGTTTTGCTTGACCTTATTCGCTCTCGTGTGGTATTATGTTCATATGTCGGACGGATTGATAAGTTTAATAAAAGCGGACGGAGTGTGCGGAGCGGACGTTGTGCTGCTCGACGAAACGTTCGGAGCGGAAAACGACGCGATTGCAAGCGAAGAAGACACTCGCATGCACACGCATTCCTACTACGAGTTGTTTTTCTGCGACGACCGCAGCGTTAAAATAACCTCGGTTTCGGACGAAAATACGTTCACGTCGGGAGTGGTTATAGTGCCGCCTTCGTTCCGCCATTATGCGACGGTAGAGCGCGGAACGTACCGTTTTTTCGTAAAAACCGAGGAGGAGGGTGACAATCCGCTTGCCCGAGCAGCCGAATCGAACGAGATCGTTTTCGCCAAGGTGAACAAGGACGTGCTTTTTTATCTGGAAAAAATCCGCGACTGTCTTAAAAAAGGCGCGAGCGACGAGCAGAAAATAACCGCTCTTGTAAAACTGATTCTTCTGGAAGTTGCCGACGGACTCGACGCCGCCCGAACTCGGACGGGAGCCGCCCGAATAAAGCCCGACGCCGAATACTCGTTCAAAATAGAAAAAATAATATCCGGGTGCCTGCAAAGCAAAATAACGCTCGGCGACGTTGCCGACCGCCTGTATTTAAGTAAAAAACAGACCTCGCGCATAATAATGAAAAACTACGGAATGCCGCTGTGCAAGGTGATTGCCGACAGAAGACTCACCGTTGCCGCGCTCATGCTTAAAAATACGGAAAAAAGCGTTTCGGAAATTGCCGAGGAAACCGGGTTCAACACCGAATGTCGCTTTTTCTCGCTGTTTCGGCAAAAATACGGCGTAACTCCGCTCGTCTACCGCAAAACCGAGTCGAAACGTTGAATTTTTTGATTGCAAACATATTAGCGTTGCGCAAATGGCAAAATTTTTTGCAAATATCGCCGTATTACTTGCAAATCGCGCACAACAATGTTATAATGTAACCGAACTTAAATAAAGCGAGGGAATTGTTATGAACTTAATCAACGATAATTTCATGCTCAAGAACCCGACGGCGAAGCGGCTATATCGCTATTACGCCGAAAAAATGCCGATAATCGACTATCACTGTCATCTTTCGCCCGAGGAAATAGCAACCGATCACGTCTTTAAAAACGCGACCGAACTTTTTCTCGGCGGCGACCACTACAAATGGCGGCTCATGCGCGCAGCCGGCGTGGACGAAAAGTATATAACGGGCGATGCGGACGATTACGAAAAATTCGCCGCTTTCGCCTCGGTTGTGCCGTATATGATAGGCAATCCGATGTATCACTGGATACATCTGGAACTGAAACGCTACTTCGGCATCGAAGAAGTTTTATCGGCAAAATCGTGCGAAAAAATATGGAATAAAATAAACGAGCAGTTGAAAAAGCCCGAATTTTCCGCTAAAAACCTTATTCTGCGCTCGAACGTGGTTGCGCTCTGCACCACCGACGACCTTAAATATCACCGCGCGCTCGAAAGTTGGAGCGTTAAAGTGCTGCCGACGTTCCGCCCCGACAAACTGCTCTCGATCGAAAAGGACGAATTCTGCGATTACATAGCGGCTGCCGGGATTAAAAGTTACGACGACGTAGCGCGCTGGATAGAGAAAAGAGCGGACTATTTCGCTTCGCTCGGCTGCAAACTGTCCGACCACTCGCTGTCGTTCGTTCCGTACGCGGAAGGCGACGCTAAAGCGGCGTTCGAAAAGAGGTTAAGCGGCGGAATACTCTCGGACGAAGAAGAACAGACTTATAAAACGGCAATAATGCTCACCCTTGCAAAAAATTACGCGCGTAAAGGCTGGACGATGCAACTGCACATCGGCGCGCTGCGCAACAACAACACGCGCGCGTTCGGAAAACTCGGAGCGGACTCGGGCTACGATTCGATAAGCGACGCGCCCGTAGCGCAAAAACTGTCTCGTCTGCTCGACGCAATGGAAAAAGAAAACGCGCTTCCCAAAACCATACTGTATTCGCTCGATAAAAACGCGAACTACACTCTCGCGACCATGGCAGGCAATTTCCAGAGCGCGCCGTTCGAATCGAAAATACAACTCGGCTCGGGCTGGTGGTTCAACGACCAGCGCGACGGCATGGAAGAGCAACTTCGTGCGCTCGCCAACATCGGACTGCTGTCGAAGTTCGTCGGAATGCTCACGGACTCGCGCAGTTTCGTGTCGTACACGAGGCACGAATATTTCCGCCGCATTTTCTGCAATCTCGTCGGCAAATGGGTGGAAGAGGGCGAGTATCCTGCGGACGAACAAATGCTTAAAGAAATAGTGGAAGGCGTGTGCTATAAAAACGCCGAAAAATACTTCGGGTTCTGAAAAAAGGAGAACGTATGATGAAAAAGAGAACGCTTACGCTGTTTATAACCGGCGGATCGCTCGTCGCGCTGTTCGCGATTTTAATAGTTCTGCTCAAAACCGTTGACGTTGCGGCGGTGGGACCGAACGGAAGCGAAGTCGGATTTTCCTCGCTCAACAAATCGTTTTCCGACCTCGTCGGGCAGAACGAAAGTTGGCTAGACGTCACCGGATATCTCGGCTATTGCTTAATAGGCGTGGCGGCTGCGTTCGCTCTTCTGGCGGTAGTGCAGGCGGTGCGCCGTAAAAGCATCCGGGCAGTCGATCGCGACCTGTTGCTGCTCGTCGGCTTCGACCTTATAATAGTCGCCCTGTACCTTCTTTTCGACCTTGTCGCGGTCAACTATCGCCCCGTGCTCGAAAACGGCGAACTCGCTGCGTCCTTTCCTTCAACACACACGATGATCGCGCTGTTCGTCGCCGTGACCGCGTCGTATCAGGCAAAACGCCGCTTGCGCCCTGCCGCTGCCGCGTGGATATTTGCCTGTTGCGTGTCGGCGATCGCCGCCGTAACCGTAGTCGGAAGAGTGCTGTCGGGCGTGCATTGGCTCACCGATATAATCGGCGGAATTTTAGTTTCGACCGGCGTTTCCGTGCTTTACTTCGCGTGCCGCTCGCTCATGAAAGACAAAGCGGAAAAAGCCGTCGCGTGACCGGAAAAACAAGAGTGACCGCCGCGCGCTACTATTTAAATAGAATATAATCGCGAGGGAGTATTTCCCCGAAAGAAACGAACGAGGTGTATAGCCTCGTTTTTTCTATGCAAAAAATTATAGTAATTTTCCAAAAAACGGGTTCGATGACGTATAAGCAGCCGAAAAAACGGCAAAAATCGTTGTACCGAGCGAAAAGGAGACCGAAATGTTCGAATTCAAAAGGTTTATGGCGTTTATCGCGGTGGGACTATTGCTTATCGCGGCGAAATACTACCCGACCGATCTTCAAACAGGCGCGTTCGGTCAGCCCGTATACTTTGACGAAGCCGACCGTCCCGTAACTTACGGAAGCGCGTATTCGTTCGTCCGTGCGGACTGCGAGGGCGGACAAAGCGAAGCGGCAAGAATAATGAAAAAACTGCGCGCGGAAATAAAATTCGTCGAAAAGCCGGAGGGCGAAACCATTTACTACTGCTATTCGCCGCGGTTCGCGAGGAGCGTCGTTATAGGCGTAAGGAAAGTCAACCTTGCAGTGGTCGTCCGCGGAAACAACGTAACCGTCGCAACTCCCCTTCCGAAAGGCGGATATTAAAGACCGCGTGGAAGAACGAACGCAAGGAAATTCAAAAAAATAAGCAAAAAAGCAAAAAAAACGACCGCTATGGCGTATACGACGCCGAAAATCGGTCAAAAATCAAAGTATAAATTCGGAGGTTTAAGAAAATTATGAAAGTTTACAACGGAAATCGCAACACGACTAAAAAGAACGGTGTGTGGTATGCGGTGCTTGCGGTGATAGCCGTGTGCGTGATAGGCTCGGTGGTGGCGATTGCCGCCGTGGCGAGCGGAAGAGGTACGGACATCCCTGCCGGCAGCGGCGACGTGGAACCGTCCACTACCAAACCCACGGAGTATGTCCTTCCGTTCGACGATTATACGGTGGCAAGAGAGGCGTCGATAGACAAACTCGTGTATATGCCTGCCGTTAATATGTGGAAAACGCACGACGGAGTCGATTTCGTACCCGGCAGCGACGCGACCGTAAAGGTCATGGCTGATGGAACGGTAAAAAGCGTGACGCAGTCCTCGCTCGAAGGCTGGGTTGTAACGGTCGAACACGGCGACGGACTGGTTTCCTGCTATAAATCGCTCGAAAGCGCGAGCGTAAAGCAGGGCGACGCGGTTAAAGCGGGCGACGTAATCGGAAAAGCCGGAACCATGATAACCGAGTCCGACATCGGCGTTCACGTCCACATCGAAACCACAAAGAACGGAAAACCGGTCGATCCCCTCGATTATCTCAATACAAACGCCTCGAAATAAGCGGCAGCATAGCCCGGAATCGGAGCGTTTGAGCGCGCGAAAGAGGAATATTCCTTATAAAATAAGAAAAAAGCAATAATGCGCGGCAGAGCGATCTGCTGCGTTTTTTTGCGTTTTTAAATGGTTTTCGGGTCGCTTTAACACCATGAAATACCGTAAAACCGCAAAATGGCGAATTGTCACAAAAAATTCACTTTAAATATTCCTTTAACGGTTGACAAAACGGCATATAATTTGGTAGAATAGTTACATATGTATAGCGATATACTATAAAAATCAATCAAGGAGAAGATTATGAAGAAAATTACGAGACAAATAGTCATTGTTGCTATGTCGGTAATTCTCGCCATGATCCTGTGTTTCTCTTTTGCGTGCAACAATACGCCCACGAAGGGCACTTTAAAGCCGCAAAGCGATATCGCGGGATTCAATTTGCCGTTTTCGGCAGGGCAGGCGACCAACGAGTTCTACGATTACAATTCGGATTTATTCTATCTGAATGAAACCAGACTCAACGGCGCAGACCCCGGCGCGATCTATGTGTCCCCGGAGGACGTAGAGGATTCTTATACCAAACTGATGCGCAGTTGGCAGTATAAGGACGCGAACGGCGAATGGCAGTGGCAGACCAACAAAACGGAGGAGATGTTCGTCAAAGAGTACGGCACTCTCGAAAGTTGGCATGCGGACTATGACGACTGGTACTACATGATTTACACCGGCGAACTCGGAGGAAACAGCGCGTACAACATGTTCCGCTCGCACGACCTCAACGACTGGAAGCCCTGCGGAAGAGCAAGCAACAACGGTGCGATCTATTTCGGCAGCGATTCCTGGAGTGCGGTAAGCAATTGCTGGGCGCCCGAATTTATCCGCGACCCCGACAGCGGAATATATTTTATATTCTTCAGTTCACAGAGTAAAAACGGTAACGCCAAAACAACTTACGGACCCAACAGCTCCACCACCGGCGGACAGTGGGACGGACTTACCGTTTCCTGCGCAATGTCGTATAATCCTCAGGGACCGTACACTCCCGTAACCGCTCAGGAATACCTCGAAATCATGGCAAAGAAAAACGCCGACGGCTCTCCCGTTTTGGGTGAAACCGCGGTAGGTCTTGCCGATCTCGATATGGACGGACAGCCCGACGGCGAAGCGTATCCGATTTACGACTACAACGATAAAGTAATCGGCTACTACAACGACGGAACTTACTACAACCTCAACGGCTACGGAATCACCGTCAAGGATCCCGTGCTCAGCATCGGCTATTATTATATAAGAATGGCGACCGATCAGAGAAAGATTCAGGATATGTACGATCAGTACAGCATCGAAAAACTCGGTCTCGGCATTAACTACAAATACTGCGTATTCCCCGCAATCGACGTTAACCCCGTCGTCGGCGCGGACGGAACCAAAATGCTGTATTTCTCGCAGCACATGAGTTCCATGATCGAAGGAAACCACGTCTGGTGCGTCAAGATGAAAGACTGGATGACCCCCGAATGGGATACGCTCACCCACATCGCGTCGCCTAAATATATTACGGTTTATCAGGACGGATCGCTTGGCGGCTATTACGAAGGATATCAGGTCGAAATGGACGAGAACGGCAACGCTCTTAAAGACGCCAACGGCGAATTCAAGTGGATTTACGAAAGAGACGAAGAAGGCAATATCAAGACCGATCCCAAAACCGGCGAACCCGTGAAAGCGAAAAACGCGACTTCCTGGGAAGAAGGCGGCATCAACGAAGGTACCGAAGTTATCGAACACAACGGTAAATGGTATTTCACCTATTCTCCGTTCGGTTACGGCTCCCGTTCGTACGCTCCGTATGTCGGCGTATCCGATAACCCCACCGGTCCGTTCGTAAAACTGGGACTTGAGTATTCGCCTATTATCGGTATCGGCTCCGAGCCTAACGACTATATGTCGGGTACCGGTCACCACGTATTCATCCATGCCGGCGAAGAACTGTGGATTCTGTATCACTGCTTCTGGAACCCCGTAAACAACGCAGCCGGAAGTTCGACTTTCCTCGGTCGTTGCATCGGCGTAGACCGCGCATACTGGAAGTACACTCCCGAACTCGGCTACGATATGATGTACGGCAACGGTCCGACCTACAACCTGCAGCCCAAGCCCGAAACCTATACCGGTTACACCAACGTCGCTAAATACGCGAAGATCGAAGGTAACGGCGATTTCGGCGAAGTAAGTTCGCTCGTAGACGGAATGGTCACCTCGCAGCCCTTCTCGCGTCAGTGGGAATACGGCAGCATGAGCGGAAATCTCCAGATCAAACTCACATGGGATAAGCCCGTTAAAGTCAAAGCCGCTCTCATCTACAACAGCGGCAGTCTGGACGCTGCATTCAAATCCGTAAACGCAATCAAGTTCAAACTGTACGAAAAACCCGCGTGGTACACCGGAGAAAAGTACAACGGCTACTGCTATATCAAAGATCTTCCCACTTATGCGAAAGATTACGACGATATGGATATGATAGTGAGAAAGGCGGCGAACGCTCTTGCCGAATTCGACGAAATCACCATAACCGAAATGGTTATCACGATCAAGGCGGATGAAGGCAACAACAAGTACATCACCGAAAATCTCACGACGCTCGAAGATGAGTTCTATGCTATCAAACTTGCCGAACTTTATATCATGGGTAACGTGGTAGAGGCGTAAGGAGGAGCAAATATGAAAAAAGCGTTAAAAATATTACTCATCGGTTTACTTTCCGTTCTTTGTATTCTCTCGGTCGTCGCTTGCAACAACCAGAACGACGTCGCTACCGAAGGCGAAACCGAAACCATCGACTACGACGGAAAATATAACCCCGGACATACCGACGCGTTCGGCTATTCGCCCGACCTCGAAGACGTCGTCATCGACGGACATCTCGACGAGAAAATCTGGACGAGAGACGAACAGAAATGGTACACCAACTATAAAATCGAAAACCCGAACTTCACGTTCTCGGTTACCGCTACTATGACCGACGGCGGTCTTTACATCGCCGCAAAGTCGAACGATTCCGGCGTATTTTTCAGCGGAAGAAACTACTTCTACTATAATACCTACGTCAAGTTGTACTTTCCTCAGTTCAACAAAACTTACACGATCGACGCAAACGGACTTCCGCCTACCGTCGATACCGTAAACGTTCGTTCGCGCTATGACGGCGTACTCAACGCCAACGACGGATGCAAAGGTTTCTATGTCGAAGGCTTTATCACCTGGAAGCAACTCGGTGCGCTTGAACGCCCCGAATACGTTTCCATCCTGCCGTCTTACTATTGGAACACCAAGCAGAATGCGGCTTGTCAGGTAATGCCGTCCACGTTCGTTAAAGGTACCGGAGCAACCGCTCAGGCAATCAGATTCAACGAAAACGGATATATGGACGCAGACGACAGCAAAGCAACCGTAGGCAGCCATACATTGGGCTTGGGCAAGACCAACGGCTGGGAAGTTCGTAACCCCGGCGACGAGAAAAACGAAACCGTTGTTGCAGACAACAAACTCGGAAAAGGATATGCAAAGGCAATATTCTTCCGTAACCTGCGCAGCAACAGATACATGCTTAAGACCCGCGTTACCGTCAACGGAACGGAAGGAACCGGAAGAGCGGGACTTTTGATGTATTCCAACAACGTCAACTATCGCGCGTATGCAATCGAAATCAACAGCGATACGTTCGTTAACAACAAACTCACTTCGTTGCCTATTAAAGGCTACACCAACTATCCGTCGAACATCACGGCAACCACTTCGTTCGCAGACGAACCCGTCAGCACCGAAGACGGAAGAAAAAAGAATCAGTTCGACCTCACCGTATTTGCTAACGCAGGTAACATGTACTACCTCGTAAACGGCAAATTCATCTATTCGGAAGAAGCGTCCTATATTCAGGACTCCTTTGCAGGCTTCTACGCTTACAACGCAAACGTCGAATTTACCAACTATAGCGCAAAGGCGTATAACACCGAAGAAGAACTCAAAAAAGATATCGCCGAGTACGTTTACACCGTCGAAATCAAAAACGAAAAGCAGAGCATGGCAACCGCAACGCTCTCGCAGATCGCAACCGCCAACACCGGCGAAGGTTCCGTCGATATCGACGTCGTGTTCCGCGCACCCAGAAACATGGGTGCATCCGGCTACAAAGTCTACGGTCTTAAAAAACTGAATATACGTTATGTGGACACCGGCGAAGAAATCCCCCTTATCGACGACTTCATGAAAGAAGCGAAAGCAGGTCACTTCACGATCAAAAACATTAAGGGCAACGTCATCGTCACCACCGAAGGATATGAAAAGGATGACGTCGAACTCGTAACTCTTAAAGGCGGCATCAAAGAAAAACAGACCGGTGACGGCGTCAACGGCGCTGTCGTGGAACTCTACGGCAGCAAACCCGAAGACAGATTCAACATCACCACCGAGTACTATAAGTACGAAACAACCGTAAACGGAGAAAAAGTAGCAAAGACCTTCGACGGTTATTTCGCTACCCAAGTTCCCGTGGACAGCACCTGGTACATGAAAGCCACCAAGACCGGCTTCCGTACCATTGCTAAATCCGAAATCAATAACGGTCAGCCTCTCAATACGGACATGACCGGAAACCCCGGAGATAAAACATTCGAAATGCACGAAATGTTCTCCTCGGTCGTAGGCGGTACTGCCAAATCGGCAGACGACGCTTGGTACAATCCCAAGACCGGCAAATACGAAGCGGTAGAATGGTCCACCGTTTCTTCGCCCGGAACATACTGGGATCTTACCGAAGAAGAAGCGGGCAAGGTAGTGTTCACGACCACCAACACCGGCTCTTCCAACATCTACTATTCGGGTAAAACCGCAGCCGAATATCAGGTTGCATATGTAGAACTTACCAACCAGACCGACTATATGGCGTTCTCGTCCATCGAAGACGACCCCGCAGTCGGATTCATGATCACAACTTCTACCGGCAGCGTGCTTTGCGCACTGCGCCAGACCGGCGTTCGTATTCTTCCCACCAGCGACTGGGCAGACCACATCGACATCAACGGTCTTATCAACACCGACTGGGTGGGCGGCATCGCAAAAATCGACCGTAACGACGGCGGTAGAGTGGACGGCGTTCCTTCTATCGGTAACGGCAGCATAAACCGCGTTCCCGTAGACGGCAATACCTACACCACCAGTTTCCTGATGATCAGAAGAGGCGGCAATGTATATCTGTACGCCGCTAACGGAAGAGCGGGACTCACCGAAAACAGCACCGCAGAAGAAATGCTCTCCAAAATGGAACCCTTCTATCACGGATATATTCCGCAGGCTAAGGGCGTTGCGGCAATCGGCTTCGGTATCACCGTTATGTACAACCTGCGTATCGACTTCGAAAACTACTGGATCCTTGCCGGTCAGAAAGCGGCAGGCGCGTTCGCAGATGAACTCATTTCCAACGAACTCGTCATCGAAGGCAACCAAAGCGGTCTTGTCGATATTCAGAGCGACGGACTTTTGAGCCTTGACGAACAAACCGGCACCGGCAGAATCGCAACAGATTCCAGCATCAACTTCACTGCAAAACAGGACGTCCCCGCAGGTAAAGCGATCTGCGTTACCGTAAACGGCGAAAGCGTTTATCTCGGAAAGAAAGATGCGGATGTTTCCTTTGCATTGGGTTCGAAGAAAGAACAGGTTAAAATCAAAGTAGAAATGGTTAATGCAACCACCGTCACCGGTAAACTCGCATGCGGAAATGAAGTGTTCAAAAAAGCGTCCGGCACGGTCGTCGATCCTAAGACCAAGAAAAAGGTCGCGTCTTTCGTAACCGACAGCGAAGGTAAATTCAGCGTCATCGTCGAAAGAAACCGTACGTTCGAAATCAACGCAAGCGTAAACGGCTACGCTATGGAAAACAAAACCATAACGCCGACCGCGGCAACCGCAAACATCGGTACGCTCGAATTCCAGAAACTTACCATCGGTCAGAAAGTCGGTTCGTTTGCAACCAGCAACGGAATGAAGTACGGCATCGATAAAGAGAAATTCGGCGGCGCGTACGCAAATTGGGAAACCTCTTCCGTGGGTGACGCAACGCTTACCATCAACCCCGAATACAACAACAAAACCGATTTCGTTCTCTCGTTCAGTTACATTCGTTCGAACGCAGCCGAAAACGGTATAAAAACAACCTCCGACGAATCCGACCTCGGTCTCGGTGCGGTACTCAGCGGCGACGATGCAAGTTACGCTCAGTTCCTCAATATCGGCGACGGTTACAGATTCCTGCGCGGAAGCTGGGCTAACAAACTGGAACAACGCGGACTCGGCAGAGTCGACTTTAAGAGAGCCAGCATCGGCATCGAAAACTATGCTCAGGTCAAGATCGTCAAGAAAGGCGGAATGATCTTCCTGTTCACGAAGTATAAGAACGATGAAAACTACACGCTTACCACCGCTCAGACCATGGTTAACGACAGCGGAACGCCTATTCTCGCAGGACAGGTCGCATTCGCAATCAAGATGACCGTTTCCAGCGGAAAGTACCTTAACATCACGTTCTTCGACATCAAGGCAGAAGACATCAACGAACAGACCGCACCCGAAATCTTCGCTCACGTCACCGTTAAGCAGGCTCAGGGCGGAACGATCGCCGTTGGCGGACAGACTTCTAACACGTTCAGAGTGGAAAGCGGCGCAGCGCTCGCACTCACCGTCACTCCCGACGCAGAGAAGAAGGTCGCCAAAGTGCTCGTAAACGGCGAGCCGCAGAACCTCGGTTCCTACAACGGCGGCGTGCTTAAACTCAACGTTACCACTATCGGCGAAACCACTATCACGGTCGAATACACCGACGTGACGTATAAAACCACGGTAGGCGGACTTAAATCAAAGCAACTTAACGCGGCATACGTCAAAGTGACCGACAAGAACGGCAACAGCAGAGTGCTTAAAATTACCAAAGTCGAAAGCGGATTGAACGAAGAGAATCCTTACCTCAACGAGACCGATAAGACGCTTACGCTGTTCCTTGCAAAGGGAAGTTACACGCTTACGCTTTGCTCCGATAAGGCATGCACCAAGGTTCTCGGTTCGGATCTTACCGTCGAAGTCAAATAAGGTAAAATTAAATAAAGTCGTTTCCGCTTAAACGGGAACTCGCAAAAGGGCAGAACAAAGTCGTTCTGCTCTTTTTTATGCAATCGGTTGTTCCTTTTTATGTTTTGACTGTGTACAAAGTAGGCGAATTATTGCATTTTGCTTGACAAAAGAGCAAAATCGGTTGTATAATTGAATCAAATGACGGCTACGGTCGCATTATATATAAATACGGAGGCTTAAAATGAAGAAAAAACTATCGATTATTTTTTCGATAATGCTTGTGCTTGCGCTCGCGGTTGCTTTTGTCGCGTGCGATAACGTCAAGCAGGATGAAGAATACGGCACCCTGACGGTGGAAAACGTCACGCTGCTCGAAGGAGAGGAAGCGCAGATAAGTTACGCTTTTTCCAAGCCCGATAAAGCAGAGGAAATAGCCTATACGTTCGAAGGTAATGCAATCGAGATTAAAGAAGGCAAAGTCAAGGCGCTCGAAGGCGGCAAAACGGTTACCGTAACGGCAAAAACCGCTCATCACGAGGCAACCTTCACCGTAACCACGCTCACCGATTACGGCACGCTGACCATCGCGGATATCTCTCTCGCGGTCGGCGAAGAGAAGGAAATAAACGCCGTTTTTTCCAAAACCGATAAAGCAGAGGAAATCGTTTATACGTTCGAAGGCGGCGCAATCGAGATTAAAGAAGGCAAAGTAAAAGCGCTCGAAGGCGGCAAAACGGTTACCGTGACGGCGAAAACCGCTCATCACGAGGCAACCTTCACCGTAACCACGCTCGTCGATTACGGCACGCTTACGATTGCCGACATCGAAGGCGTCGAAGAGGGTGCAAAAGGCATCGACATCGAAGCCGCGTTCTCCAAGCCCGACTATGCCGAAGAAATCTCTTATTCTTTCGAAGGTAACGACATCGAAATCGTAAACGGCAAAATCAACGTTCTCGTCGGTGGTAAAACCGTCGTCGTAACGGCTAAAACTTCGCATCACACAACCACTTTCACCGTAACGACGCTTATCAAATACGGCGAAGTCACCGTTTCCGACGTTTACGCCTGGATCGACTATCCTGCGTCCGAACTCGACGTCACGTTCTCTATCCCCGAAAGAAAAGAAACCCTTACTTTCGAATACGACGAAACCGCGCTTACGATCGATACCGAAAAAATGACCGTAACCGCACTTAAAACCGGCAAATATCAGGTTCGCGCTAAAAGCGAACATTTTGCCGACAATTTCTACGTCACCGTTGACGCGGTAAATAAAAGCGACAAGCGCTACAACGTCCCCGACGGCTTCAACACCCGCATCGCAGGCAAACTCACCGAATATCGGAAGAAGGGTAACGACGGTCACACCACGCTGTTTATCGGCGACTCGTTCTTCGACGAACGTTATTTCTGGACCAACTTCAACACGACTTATGCAGGTAAAGACGCGATTATCGCAGGCGTCAGCAGTTCCACTTCGTACGACTGGGAACACTTCACCGAAACCTTCCTTAAACACGTTTCGCCCAAGCAAATCGCTATGCACATGGGTACCAACAACGTTTACGACGACGGCGACACCGCCGAGCAAGCCGTAAGCGCGCTGCAACGCATGTTCTACGTCATGCACGAAGCAATGCCCGAAACGCATATCTACTGGTTCAATATTTCGCAGCGCAGTTACGACGACGCTAAAATCGCGACCGTAAGCGCAGTCAATTCCGCTATGAAAAAGTGGGCGACAAACAGAACCTGGCTTACGCTCATCGACACCAGCAGCAGACTCACGAACGATATGCTGCGTGATAACGTTCATCCGTTGCTCGAGAACTACAGTGTGTTCGTAGACGCTCTTAAAGAAGTCGGAGTCGTGATAGAGGACGCTCCCGTAAAGGAAGGCGTAGACTTCACCGTCGGCACCTATAATAAAGAAGCAAAAACGTTTAATCTTAAAACGACCACGCGCGCAAGAGCATATCTCATGGACGGAGCGTCGGAGTATTCCGGTAACTTCGTCGTATCCGGTACCGCAAAATCGTCTGCAAACGGAAACAATCCCTGGACGGAATTTATCGTAAATAAGGCGCCTGCAGACGATTGGTTCTCGGCGGCAAATGCGCTCCCGGTTTCCAATATCACGTTTGCAAGTAACGGAAATTCCGAAATCTGGGGCTACAAAGCAACCGGCGGACGCGATACTCTTGCAACCGTTGACGTCGGTTCGTACACGTTTACCGTTATCGCATATAACGGCAGCGTGCTGTTCAAAGTCAACGACAAAGTTAAAGTTTACACCGACGCGGACATTAAAAACACCTATTTCGGTTTCGGCGCGGAAAATGCCGAACTCGGAATTACAAACCTTTCTATCATAATCGGCGACGACACGGCTGTCCGCGCTAAATACAACGAACTCGCACCCACGCCCAGCACTTCCATCGAGGATATCGAAAGAGATAAAGGACAGAGTGTCAACGATTCGCCCGTAAGCGTAAACTATAAAAATCACGACTTAAGAAAGAATTACGTTCTTTCCGGAAAAGTCGATATAACCGACCGCGCAGATAATGCGCATCTCGTTATCGGTTGGGATACCTTCTCCGACAGATTGCTTTTGTGGGATAATCAATCCAACGGCAATTTCAAAATGGGTTATGCTTATAACGGCGATCATAAAAACGACGCACCCGCAAATGCTATTTATACGAAGGAAGACGGAAAGACCCTCACTCTCGAATGGAAACTCGTCGTCACCGATTCCGACGCATATTTCTACGTCAACGGAGAACTTCGCCTTATATGGAAAGGAACACCTGATAAAGGACTTCTGATAACGTCCGAACATACGACCTGCAAGTTCTACGATATGAGTGCGAAAACGCTTTCCGACGATAAAGCCGACTACGAAAAAGTAATTTCGGATATGCAGTCCACGATTGACGCTTATAAAAATAACGCCGCAGGAGTATACCGCGCGTAAAACAAAAAGACTGAATAAAACGACAAAAAAACTCGTTCTTCTCGTATGAAAAGAGCGAGTTTTTGCCGTTATTGCGGCGATTATGTAGACTTATTTGCAGCAGTTGTTTCCGCCGCAGCAGCAGTTCATAAGCAGGTAGAGCATGATAATGTCGCAGCAGTCGCATCCTCTGTCGCATCCGCGGCATCCGCCGCCGCAGTTGTCGTTGCATCCGCAGCCGCAGCAGCACATCAGCAAAATGAGCCAGATGATGTCGTTGCAGCCGCAATTACAGTTGTTGAACATGATTGTTTCCTCCCGTCAAGAATTTTTCTTTCGCTCGAAGAGTGGGCGGTTCGGGCGCCCGAAAACCGCTTTTATCGAGGAGAGCAACCTGTATTTCAGGACCTTTTTCTTTTGCGAATCTTAATTTCTCTCGTGTTTATCGGATATCCTACTCTATAATATTGCCGCAAAAAGGAAAATGTGCAAAAGATTATTATATTTCCGTGCGGAATAAAATATGTTTCGTTTGACAAATCTCGCAAAAAAAACTATAATAAAGGTAATACAGTTATTTCGGAGATCAGAAAATGACAGAAAACAAGTTGACTATGGATAAATTGGTTGCGCTCTGCAAAGGCAGAGGCTTTATTTTCGCCGGCAGCGAAATCTACGGCGGACTTGCCAACACCTGGGACTACGGTCCTCTGGGCGTCGAACTCAAAAACAACATCAAGCGCGCGTGGTGGAAAAAATTCGTGCAGGAAAACCGCTATAACGTCGGCCTGGACGCCGCTATTCTCATGAATCCGCAGACGTGGGTGGCGAGCGGACACCTTGCAGGCTTTTCCGATCCGCTTCTCGATTGCAGAGAGTGCCACGAACGCTTCCGCGCCGACAAACTCATCGAGGACTGGTGCGCCGAAACCGGCTTTGCGTTAAGTAAGCCCATCGACGCTTTCACGCAGCCCGAAATGAAGGACTTCATCGAGGAGCATAATATTCCCTGCCCCACCTGCAAGCATCACAACTTCACCGACATTCGTCAGTTCAACCTGATGTTCAAAACTTTTCAGGGCGTAACCGAGGACGCGAAAAACACCGTTTATCTGCGCCCCGAAACCGCTCAGGGTATTTTCACCAACTTCGTCAACGTTCAACGTTCGTCGAGAAAGAAAATGCCGTTCGGTATCGGTCAGATAGGCAAGTCCTTCCGTAACGAAATCACACCCGGTAACTTTATTTTCCGCGTGCGCGAGTTCGAACAGATGGAACTCGAATTTTTCTGCAAGCCCGGCACCGACCTCGAATGGTTCTCTTACTGGCGTAACTTCTGCCACGAATGGCTGCTCTCGCTCGGTTTCAAGGACGAGAATCTGCGCCTTCGCGACCACGACCCCGAAGAACTCTGCTTCTACAGCAAAGCGACCACCGACTTCGAATTCCTGTTCCCGTTCGGTTGGGGCGAACTCTGGGGCGTCGCCGACAGAACGGACTACGACCTGTCGCAACATCAGAAAGTTTCGGGCAAGGACCTTACGTACTTCGATCCCGAAACCAACGAACGCTATATTCCGTACGTCATCGAGCCGAGTCTGGGCGTCGAGCGTACCGTTCTCGCCGTTCTTTGCAACGCATACGACGAAGAAGTGGTGGACGCCGAGAAAAACGACGTCCGTACCGTGCTTCATCTGCACCCGGCGCTCGCTCCCGTCAAGGCTGCCGTACTGCCGCTCTCCAAAAAACTTGCCGAGCCTGCGCAGAAAGTCGCCGACGAACTGAGTAAGTACTTTTCTGTCGAGTACGACGAAACCGGTTCTATCGGAAAACGCTATCGTCGTCAGGACGAGATCGGAACGCCGTACTGCGTGACCGTGGACTTCGACACGCTCGAGGACAACGCCGTCACCGTGCGCGACCGCGATACCATGCAGCAGGTCCGCATGCCTATTTCGGAACTTAAAGCATATCTCGACGAAAAATTATTCTTCTAAAAAAACATAAAGCCTTCTCGTATCTGCCAAAAAATCGGGAAGGCTTATTTCGTGATTTAACGACGGGGAGAGAAAGGATGAAAAAACTCGGTATTTTTGTTTTGTGTGCGCTTGCGGCGATTTTGATCGTCACGGGCTTTTCCGCATGCTCTTCTTGCGGCGATTCGGGCGTAACCGAAAAGTGCGCTCATTCGTGGAGCAACTACGAAGTAACGCTCGAAGCAACCTGCGAAACGGAGGGCGAAAGTCGGCGCGTTTGCGCTAAGTGCGGAGAAACGCAAACCAAAACTCTGCCTGCGCTCGGTCACGACGAAATTACCGACCACGAAGTCGCTCCCACTTGCGTTAAAGACGGATTAAGCGAGGGCAAACACTGCCTCCGCTGCGGCAAAATAACCGTAAAGCAGGAGATTTTGCCTGCTCGCGGTCACGAATACGGCGATTTTATAGTGGAAAAGCAGCCTTCGTGTACGCAAACGGGCTTAAAGTACCGTAAATGTTCCGTGTGCGGAGATAAAACCGATATAACCGAAATAGAAAAAACCGCTCATAACTACGGCGAGTACTACTTTAACGACGACGCGACCTGCGTTAAAAACGGCACGAAAAGCGCAAAATGCCCGACTTGCGGTAAAATCGACACCGTTATAGTGGAAAATACCGCGCTCGGACACCTTGTTACGGAAGATAAAGGCTTTGCCGCCACCTGCGTTGACAGCGGACTTACAGACGGATCGCATTGCAGCCGCTGCGGAGAGATTTTAAGCCGCGGAGAAATTCTGCCTGCGCTCGGTCACGATCGGGTTCGATTGCCCGCGGTCGCGCCCGACTGCGTTAGCAGCGGTCTATCGACAGGCGAAAAGTGTAATAGGTGCGGAAAAATACTTGTAGAACAGAACACGTTGCCTGCGCTCGGACACGACGTCGTGCGCTTGCCGGCGGTCGCACCCGACTGCGTTAGCAGCGGTCTATCGACAGGCGAAAAATGTAATAGATGCGGAAAAACGCTTATCGAGCAGAAAACTCTGCCTGCGCTCGGACATAATTATAAAGAAAAAAAGGTAGAGGCGACCTGCACTTCGGACGGCTACACGCTGCACGAATGTTCGCGCTGCGGCGACAACTACAAATCGGACGAGGTAAAGGCGCATCATGTGTGGAACCGTGAAACCGCGTCTTGCGGAACGGACAAAAGATGTACTCTGTGCGGAACGGTAGCCGAAAAGGCGACCGGAAAACACTCGTTCAGCGGCGGAATATGCTCGGTTTGCTCCTACGCGTGCGCGCATGACTATAATATAGAATATAAGGCGGCGACCTGCACCGACAGCGCCTGTAAAATCGAAGTGTGCAAATACTGCGACGTCCGAAGAAAAACGGTAACCGGCAATGCGCTCGGTCACGACGGAAACGTCGTCTGCAACAGGTGTAAAACGCGCGTCCTGCCCGAAAATTTCTTCTCGCAGGCTATTAAAAAAGCGTTCGGCTCGTCGTATACGCTCGAAATAACCGACCTTAAAACGGGCGTGGGCAAAAATTCGCCCGTCGTCACCGCGAAAATAAGCCGCTACGAAAACGCGAACGAGTACTTTTACGTTAAAATCACGCAGCCGGGCGCCGACTATACTCAAACGCTCGAACTTAAAATCAAGCGTCAGGACGGCAAAATCTACGCTTATTGCGATTCGGCGTCCGAGCGCGACGGCTCGGTAACCGAAACCGGCAAAAGAGTATCGCTCGTTAATCAAAAATACACGCTTGTCGGCGACGTTGACGAGATTTACGGCAGCGACCTTATCCCTTCGAATTTGCGCCCCGTCGTGGGCAAAATACTGTCGTTTGCCTCGTCCGAGCGCGCGGATCTCGTGTTTTTGACGCAAAAATATCCCGAGCGCGCCGAGAAAATAGCCGAATACGTCGCAAATAACGTATTTTTCTGCAAAGCGGACGGAACGCTCATTCAAGCCGAAAGATCGAACGGATTTGCGCTACTCATTGCGCAGAAAACGCTTAAATCGCTGTATGAATCGGCTCTCGGCGAAGGCGAATGGGATAAAACGATTGCCTCTCTCGGTGAGTCCGAAGCCGCCGCGGACAAAAATTACCGCGATTTTCTCGTAAAATACGCAGATAAAAAACTCTGCGAAATAATCGCCGACCGATTCTCGGGAGCGATAACGGGCGAAATCGCTCAAACGGCGCTCGATTCGTGTTTCGGTTACGATTCCGATTCGCCTGCAGTGCTTAAAAGCGACGAAAAGGGCTTCACGCTGTCGGTAAGCCGCATATACGCATACGGCGGCAGTCTGACTTTCTCGTCGGGAGCGGAAACAGAACCCGAAATCGTGATAGGCTCGGCAATCGAGGACGTCAAAACGCGCGACCTTACCGATTCCGAAAAACAAAAACTGTATCGCGCTCATTCGCTCGCGTACGACGCGGAAAAGAACGCGTTCTTGCTCGAAAGCGTGTTCAACGAGATAAGCCGCATAGTCGTCGATCCGAAAACCGATAAAAGTTACATAATTTCGCTCGAAAAATACCTTTTCGCAGCCACTCGCGGAGCCTTGCCGGCTATGGAACTGACGAGAAGCGATTGCGTCGGCTACGAGGAAAAAATCTTCTCGTTCAAGTTTTACGGAACCGAGGGCGTCCGCGCCGCCGTGTACGAACTTAAAAACGACGTTCGCGGCGACAGAATAGAACTAAGCGAAGAGGACGAAAAGCGAATTTTCGCGATTCTGTCCGAAAAAGCGGACAATCTCGTTAAAAGCGAGAACCAAATCGAAACCGAAAGAAAAGTCCGCCTTATGAGGAACGTCGAAACCGGCGCGTTCACGCTCATCCCGGAC
>CAKQDN010000032.1 GCA_934229275.1 uncultured Clostridia bacterium
ATTCTAAAAAATGCCGCAGTGCTTCGGAATATGGGCGGAGGAGTAACTTTTTCGGGCGGAGAGCCGCTTTTTCAGTTCGACTTTTTGCTCGAAACGCTCAAACTTTTGCGCGGAAAAATCAACCGCGCGGTGCAGACAACCGGATTTGCTCTGCCCGATAAATTCGAAAGAATCATCGAAGAAACGGAACTTGTTTTGTACGACCTTAAAATTATGGACGAAAAACTGCACGAATATCATACGGGAGTGGGCAACGGCGTTATAAAACGCAATTTCGCTACTATCGCAAAAAGCAAAACAAGGTTTATTCCGCGCGTACCGCTTATTCCGGGAGTCAGCGACACCGAGAAAAATCTGACCGAGTTATGCGAGTTTTTAATTGAAAACAACGTCGGTTACGTTGAACTTTTGCCTTATAACAAGTTTGCCGGAAGCAAATATAAGATGTGCGGAAGGGTATATGCTCCGAAATTCGACGAAAGCAAGTCGGTGGAGTTGCACCCCGAAATATTTGAAAAATTCGGCATAAAAGCCGTAAAACTATAGGAGTAGAGTACTATGACAGACAGAGTAATCCGTTTTTTGAACACGCTTAAAGCCCGTGAATACCGTAAAAGCCGCCGCGAAATCGAATATCCGGATATCCCTTTCGATAAATACCGTAACGCCTCGAATTTATTCGGGTTGCTCGAAAAGGAAGAGACTCCCGTTTTATACGACGGCGATATTTTCGGATTCAACCGTACGGTAAAAAACCTTCCCGGAGTCGTGCCTTGGCGAATGAACAATTTTATTCCCGATTATGCCTGGGCGATGGAGAACGGCTTCGGTAAGATAAAAAACGACCTTATAAGCCGCGCGAACGACGCTGATGCCGAGCGCAAAGAATTTTTTCTCTCCGCCGCCGAGCATATCGATTACATATTCGACCTTACCGAAAAATACCGTGAATTTGCCGGGAAAAACGGAGTCGATTGCCTCGCCGACGCGCTGAAAAGCGTGCCGCGCGATAAGCCGAAAAACTACTACGAAGCACTCGTTTTTATGAAAATAATCGTCTATTCGCTTCGTGCTTCGCACGTCGATCACGTGACGATGGGCAGATTCGATCAATACATGTACCCGTACTATCTCGAATCGAGAAAAAACGGTGTAACTGACGCGGAGATTTTAGAACAAACCGAATTGTTTTTCATATCGCTCAATCTCGACACCGATTTGTATATCGGAGTGCAGCAAGGCGATAACGGTCAGAGCATGGTGCTCGGCGGAAAAACGCCCGAAAAAGCGGATGTATATAACGAATTGAGTGAAATAATAATGACGGCGTCGGAAGAATTGTGCCTTATCGATCCGAAAATCAATTTGAGGGTCGATAAAAACACTCCGCTGTCGCGCTATGTAAGAGCGACGAGGTTAACGAAAAAAGGGCTCGGCTTTCCGCAGTACTTAAACGACGACGTCGTTATTCCGGGACTCGTGAAACTGGGCTACGAGTATAAAGATGCGTGCGACTACGGCGTTGCTGCGTGCTGGGAGTTTATCGTTTGTGCCGAAAGTTACGACGTAAGTAATATAGTCACCATGAATTTTCCGCTTGCCGTTCGTCGTGCGACCGTGTGTTCGCTCGTCAAGTGCGAAACTTACGAAGACTTTTTTGCGTGCGTATGTCAGTCCGTTTACGACTTTTTCGAGCAATTGAAAATCAAAGCCGCCGACGATCACTCGCATATGATTTGGTGCAATCCGTATGCATCGCTGTTTGTGCGCGGCTGTCGTGAAAAAGGGCTCGACTACACCGAACACGGCGCAAAATACAATAACGACGGAGTGCACGGCTTGGGCATCGCTCCTGCCGTAGACGCTCTTGCGGCGATTAAAACTCTGTGCTACGACGAAAATTCTTTAAGTAAAGAAACGCTCGTAAATGCACTCGAAGCGGATTTTGTCGGATTCGAGGACGTGCGAAAGCGACTGCAAGCCTGTCCGAAAACGGGCAATAACGACGATTTGACCAATAAAATAATGTCGGACCTTCTCGATTTTTATGCAAAAACGGTCGATAACGTTCCTAACAGCGTAGGCGGAGTATTTCGCGCCGGAACGGGCGGCTCTATGGACTACGTTACCATGTCGAGGGATGTAGGTGCGACCGCGGACGGAAGAAAAGCGGGAGCGCCGTACCCGGCGAGTTTTTCGCCTTCGATCGGCGCAAAAACGACCGGACCGCTTTCGATCGTGCAGGCGTTTACGTCTTTCGATATGACGAGAATAATAAACGGCGGACCGCTCACGCTGGAAATGCACGATAATGTTTTTCGTAACGAGGAAGGAATAAATAAAGTGGCGGCGCTTGTAAAAATCTTTATCTCGCTCGGCGGTCACGAACTGCAACTCAATTCCGTATGCCGCGAAAAACTGTTGGACGCGCAAAAACATCCCGAAAATTACCCCGATTTAATCGTCCGCGTATGGGGATGGAGCGGTTATTTCAACGAACTCGATATCGAATATCAGAACCACGTCATTTCGAGAACCGAATACGAAATGTAAAAACGACGGAATTTAAGTCAATATTGTTTCAAAATTGCCGTTCTAAAGTACTATGCGTGACATAGTACTTTGTTTTTATGTTCGTTTTTTGCACTCAAAAGAAAAATACTTGACGAAATACCGCGCTTTATGTTAAAATATAAGCATAATAAAAGGGTTATTACCCACGGGTGAATTATGCAAGTGACTGTAAATGCGTCCACGCAGTACGACGTCGTAATAAAAAGCGGCGCGTTTGACGTTTGCGGCGAATATATTCGCAAGCGTTTTTTGCCGTGCAAAATCGCGCTTTTAACCGACGACAACGTGCTTGCTCTCTATTCGGAAAAAGTTAAAAATTCGCTGACAAAACGAGGTTTCGAAGTTTTCGTTTATTCGATTAAACCGGGAGAAGCGAGTAAAAACTTAACCGAATACGGGAATATTCTGTCTTTTCTCGCAGAGCATGCTTTCACCTCGTCCGACGTATTCTTATCGCTCGGCGGCGGAGTCGTAAGCGATCTCGGCGGATTTGTCGCGTCGACCTACCACCGCGGAGTAGCGCATGTAATCATGCCGACTACGCTTTTGTCGGCAATCGACGCGTCTGTAGGAGGAAAAACTGCAGTCAATCTTCCCGAGGGAAAAAATCTCGCCGGCACGTTTTATCAGCCGTCGCTCGTTATATGCGACGTCGATACTTTTACTTCGCTCGGAAAAACCGAACTGGAAGAAGGTTACGGCGAACTTTGTAAGTACAGCCTTTTAAGCGGAGTAATATTCGAGCCTGACAAAATCGCTAACGCTTCGGACGCGGAAAATATGGTAAAAACCTGCGTCGACTTCAAGGCAAAAACCGTGCAAAACGACGAATTCGATAAAGGAGAGCGACGAATTCTCAACCTCGGTCACACGGCGGCTCACGCAGCGGAAAGAGCGAGCGATTTTAAGTTGCCGCACGGAATAGCCGTCTATTACGGTTTGAAACTTACGCTTTCGGCATGCCGTAAACTCGGCGTTATGTCCGAACGCGACTACGAAAACTGCAAAAAAATCATGTCGGCATACGATATTTCGACGCCTTTTATAAGCGACGTCAAAGCGATCGGGCGGTATATCGGAGCCGATAAAAAAACGAAAGGCGATAAAATCACGCTGGCGCTTTTAAGGCGTGCCGGCGAGCCGTTTACCGCCGAATTTACTCTCGGAGAGGCGGTGAACCTGTTATGCGAGTGACATGCAAAAAATCGGAATTTTGCGGAGAATTTAAGCCCCCCGTGTCCAAATCGGAAGCGGCGCGCGTCATTGCGTGCGCTCTTTTATCCGATTCGCCGACCCGTATAGAGGTGCTGCCGTCGTCCGACGACGCTTACGCGGCTTTGTCCTGCGCGAAATCGCTCGGCGCGACTTATTCGGACGGACTTTTCGTTCCGCCGTCCGAGTTTCCGAAAAGTGCGATTCTGAATTGCGGCGAAAGCGCGACATGTCTTCGCTTTTTTGCCTGCATAACCGCGGCAATCGGCGGAGAATTTACGCTCATTGCCGAAAAAAGTCTTTTAAATAGACCCATGGACGACCTCGCGAAATCGCTTGCAAGCGGCGGAGTAACGCTGAAAAAAACGGATGGCGGCTGGCACGTTTTCGGCAAACTTCGCGCCGGGAAGTATTATATCGGCGGCTCGGTTTCGTCTCAATACCTTTCCGGACTTTTGATTGCCTTGCCCATACTCGGAGAGGACAGCGTTGTCGTTTGTAAAAATCTCGCGTCGAAGTCGTACGTTTACGAAACCGCTCGGGTCATGAAAAAGTTTTCCGGGCGCGTTATCGTTCGCAAACCGGACGACGAAACCGACGAATATACCGTTTTCGGCGGTAAATATTCCGCAAAGGAACCCGTTTCGCTTGCTCTCGACTGGTCGGGAGCCGCGTTCTTTTTGGCTGCGGGTGCGCTCGGAGGAAAGGTAACCGCGCTCGGTTTAACCGAAAACATGCCGGATTCGCAGATAGCGGACGTTCTCGCGCTTGCCGGAGCAAAAGTCGAAAAAACGGCTAAAAGTGACGGCAGAGCGGATATAACGGCGTCGGGCGGCGAATTAAAGCCGTTTTCGTTCGATTTTACCGACTGTCCCGACCTCGTTCCCGTCTGCGCGGTGCTTGCCGCCTGCATAAACGGAGAATCGGAAATTAAAAGCGTTGCCCGACTGAAAACCAAAGAAAGCGACAGAGTGCGTTCGGTGGGCGAACTTGTCCGCGTTTTAGGTGCGGAAGCCGCTTTCGACGGCGAAAATCTGCTCGTTCGGGGCGGAAAAATTTCCGGAGGAGAAGTAAAGACGTACGGCGACCACAGAATAGCGATGGCTGCCTCGATAGCCGCCGCAGCATCATCGGAACCGATAATTATCGACGACGCCGAGTGTGTGAAAAAGTCGTACTATTCGTTCTGGCGCGACTATGCGGCTTTGGGCGGAATAGCGGAAAGGGATTTAAAGAAAGCGGAGAGAGAAGAAAAATGAGAAAATGGCGCGGAGAAAAATATACGCTCGAACTTACCGGCTCGTCGCACGGCGATTACGTCGGCGCGGTATTTTCGGGTATCGGAAAAGGCAAAAAAATCGACTTTGACGAGATCGACCGCCTGATTGAATTGCGAAAGCCCAATCTTTCGGCGTATTCGACCCGGCGAAGAGAAAGCGACGAATACGAGTTTATAAGCGGCGCGGACGCAAGCGGGCTGACCACGGGCGAGGACGTCGTCGTTCGCATCGGAAACACCGACGTAAAGAAAAGCGATTACGATAAAACGTACGGACTCATGAGACCTTCGCACGCCGACTATGCCGCGTTTGTCAAGTACGGCGAAAGCGCGCTCGTTTCGGGCGGCGGCATGTTTTCCGGCAGAATGACCGCGCCTTTGTGCGTTATCGGCGGAATAGCGCAGGGAATTCTGAAAAACGACAACATAAAAACGATTGCCTATTTAAGCGGCGTCGGAGATATAAAATTCGGCTCGTACGACGACGAGGACTTCGTTCTGCCACGCGGCACTGCACCTTTTGCAACCGCCACGCCCGAAAAAATCGGACAATCGGACGAACTGTTTAGTCGTCTTTCCGAGTCCGGCGACAGCGTGGGCGGAGTAATCGAGTGCGTCGCTCTCGGCGTTCCGGCAGGCACGGGCGATGCTCAATTCGGCTGTCTGGAAAGTAAAATTTCCTCGCTTTTATTTGCGATACCGGCGGTAAAGGCGGTCGAGTTCGGCTACGGCGTAAAATTTGCGACGGCATGCGGCAGCGAAGTGCGCGACGAACCGTATTACGCCGGCGGAACGGTAAAAACAAAAACCAACTTCAACGGCGGAATAAACGGCGGTATATCGAACGGGATGCCGATTTGCGTCCGCGTAACGATAAAACCGACGCCTTCGATCGGAAAACCGTGCGACACGATAAACGTACTTAAAAAAACGAACGAAAAACTCGCTCTTTCCGGTCGGCACGACGTTTGCATCGCTCCGAGAGCGGTCCCGGCGGTTGCCTCGGCTGTTTCGATAGCCCTTCTCGACTCGTCGGATAAATAAGGAGAAAACCTGCATGAACGAAGAATTAGCGAAAGTAAGAAACGAAATAGATTTGATAGACGACGAGATGGTCTCGCTCATGGAAAAACGCGTTCTCGCGGTGAAAAAAATCGCGGAGATAAAGAAAGATAACGGAAAAAAAGTGCGCGACGAAAAGCGCGAAAAAGAAATCGTTCTCCGCCTCGAACAACGCTGCGGAGCCGATTTTTCTCCGTACGTCGCAAGACTGTACGAAACGATATTTTCGGTCTGCAGACAAATCGAAGAGGATTTTATGGAAAAACGCGGCGCCGAAACCGAAAAAGAAGAGGGTAACGAACTATGAAATGCGCATTGATAGGACAAACGCTTTCGCACAGTTATTCGAAAAAAATACACGAAAAATTCGGCTTTTACAATTACGATCTCGTGGAACTCGAACCCGATCGGCTCGAAAACTTCGTCCGCGGCGGCGGATACGACGCTTTCAACGTCACCATTCCGTATAAGACGCAGATAATACCCTATCTCGACAAACTCGACGACATCGCGCTCGAGGCAGGTGCGGTCAACACCGTCGTGCGGATAGGCGGCAAAACGTACGGCTATAACACCGACGCCCCCGGCATGGCTTATATGTTAAAGCGCGCCGGCATAACGCTTACGAATAAAAACGTTCTCATTCTCGGAAGCGGCGGAACGGGTAAAACCGCTTCGTTCGTCGCAAAAAAGACGAAAGCCGCTAAGATAACGACGGTATCGCGAAAGGGCGAAGTCAACTATACCAACGTATACGAGCAAAGCGACGCGCAGGTGATAATCAACGCAACGCCGGTCGGAATGTATCCGTACACGGACGTCAGGCTTTTAGACGTAACAAAATTTCCGCATCTCGAAGCGGTTGCCGACGTCATTTACAATCCGTTACAAACGCGCATGATAACCGACGCGCGCGCCGCCGGACTTAAAACGACGGGCGGACTTTCCATGCTCGTCGCACAGGCGAAATTCGCAATGGACGCGTTCACAAAAAAACGTCACGACGACGCGATTATCGAAAGCGTGTACGACGATATTCTCAAAGAAACGCGCAACGTCGTTCTCATCGGCATGCCGGGCAGCGGAAAAACCAGCGTCGGAAAAGCGGTAGCAAGGCGACTGATGAAAAAATACGCCGACAGCGACGCCGTGATCGTCGAAAGAGCCGGCTGCACGATTCCCGAAATATTCGAAAAAAAAGGCGAAAAATACTTTCGTTCGATTGAAAAACAGGTCATTTCCGATCTCGGAAAATGCCGCGGAACGGTTATTTCCACGGGCGGAGGTGCGGTTCTCAACCCCGAAAATTACTATTCGCTCGCCCAGAACGGCATAATTTACTATCTCGAGCGCCCTGCAAGCGACCTGTCGCTTCGTAACAGACCGCTGTCGAAAGACCGCCACGCGCTCGAAGAAATGGAAAAAGTGCGTTTGCCGCTTTACAGGCGTTACGCCGACAAAATCATAGAAAACGACGGCGACTTTTTCGCCTGCGTGGAACAAATAACGGAGGACTTCAATAAGTGAAACTGCTCGTTCTCAACGGACCGAACATAAACATGCTCGGCATACGCGAACCCGATTTGTACGGAAATGAAACATATCGCGACCTTGTTCGAAAGATAACGAAGGAGTGCCGCAGGCGCGGAATAAAAGTCGCGGTCAGACAGTCCAACTGCGAAGGAAAACTCGTGACGGAGATTCAGAAGGCGCATGGCAAATACGACGGAATTATATTAAACGCCGCCGCATATACGCATACGTCGATCGCCATACTCGACGCGCTTAAATGTTCGCGCTTGCCTTGTTCGGAAGTGCATATCACCGACATTGCGGGACGTGAAGAATATCGCGCACGTTCGTTCGTGTCCGAATACGCTTTCGTCGTCATAAAAGGCGAAGGTACTGACGGTTACGTTCACGCCGTAGACGCGCTCGTAAATTACTTAAAAAAGCAAGATTGACCGCTAAAACGATTTACTATAAACGAAATTTCTGATATAATATAGAAAGAGAGTCGGCTTTTGTCCGACGGCAATGCGAGGTGAAACGATGGCAAGACGCAAATCATCCCAAAGAAACACAAAAAAACTCTCATTTACCGCAATACTGATTATCGTGCTTTTGGCGATTATCGCGCTGGCTGCGACTTTCGCGTGGGGTTGGTTGGCTCACGGCATGACGCCCGTTCAGACCATCGAGTACATATTCGCGCTTTCCGATAACTCAAACGGCAATCAGGGCGGCGGAAAAAACGAAGTATCCGCGTCCACGTTCGACGAAAACACCGTTAAGGTCGTGTCCGACGGCGAATTTTCCGTGCATTTTCTCGAACTCGGAAACGCAAACACGGGCGACTGCATATACGTCCGCGCCGGCAAAAACGATATTCTCATCGATGCCGGCAGCAAAACGAACAGTATTCCGACGATAAAAACCTATCTCGATAAATTCGTTACCGACAATATTCTCGAATACGTCATCGCAACGCACGCCCACGAAGACCATATCGCAGGTTTTGCAGGCTCTAAAGACAATCAGAGCCTTTTCCGCGAATACGAATGTAAAACCATAATCGATTTTCCGCGCACAGATTCGACTTCGGGTATATATCAGAAGTACGTTCAGGAGCGCGACGCCGAAATAGCCGCGGGAGCCGCGCATTATACTGCGCTTCAGTGTTATAAAGAGCAGAACGGCGCGAAACGCACTTATTCTCTCGGCGAAAACACAACGATGACCTTCCTTTACAACTATTTTTACGAGAACAAGGCGACGAGCGAAAACGACTATTCCGTTTGCGTACTTTTCACACACGCCGGCAAAAACTACCTTTTCACCGGCGATCTCGAAAGCGAGGGTAAAATAAAGGCGGAGGAAAAACTGGTCGAACTCAACGACCTGCCTGAGTGCGAACTTTTCAAAGCCGGTCATCACGGCTCGAAAACCTCTTCTTCGACCGCCCTTCTCGACGTAATAAAACCCAAAATCGTTTGCGTTTGTTGCTGCGCCGGAAACTCCAAATACACGGAAACGGAAGAAAACAAATTCCCCACTCAGGATTTTATAAACCGCGTAAGCAAATACACCGACGCAGTGTACGTCACGACGCTCGGTGCTTACGACTTTCTGCCCGACGACGTTAAAGCAACATTCGACGAGAAATACAAAACCGATACGGCAGGAAAATACAAAGAGAAAAACGTTTTCGCACCCATGAACGGCACGATTATCGTACTTGCCGTCGATAACGGAGCGGCTGCCGCGGATAAACGCTACGAAACGAAACTGTTCTTTTCCAATAACTCGCTGAAACTTAAAGACACCGAGTGGTTCAAGGCAAAGCGAACAATGCCGTCCGAGTGGGCTGCCTGAGCGGGGACCGCTTGCCTGTTTAGTTAGGAAAATTTAGAAATTTATACCACGGTGCTTGCGCCAATAAGCACTACGGAGGAAATATGAAAACCAAAATATCGTCTAAAATCATAACCGCGTTTCTCGCGATAGCGTTGTCGGCATTGTCTGCTTTTTGCTTCGTTATCCCGGCAAAAACAGTGAAAGCGGAAACCGATAACACGCCCGAAAACGTAAAGACCGCCGACGTGTTTATGATCGCCGGTCAGTCCAACGCAGCCGGAAGCACTCGTGCGGATTCGACTAAATACGGCTACGAGGTCACCTATCGCCCGAGAGAAAACGTGCTTTATTACGGCGGAACGCATAAAACGGTCAAAGGCGGAGCAGGAAGATACCTGCGCGATTTCCGCCCCGTTCAGCACGGTTGCGGCTTCACGGACAATCACGTCGGATTCGAACTCGGTATGGCAAACCGTCTCAACGAAAGAGAAGAATATAAAGGCGAAAACAAAAAAGCGATTATATTCAAGTCTGCCTCCGGCGGAACTTCGGTAATGCCCGAAGGTAACTACGGCGATTTCGGCAACTGGTATCCCGAAAGCCTGTGGACGGAAGATTACTGGCAGAAAGATAAGTATTACGACATCAAAGGTTTTCAATACCGCGTATTCATTGACGAACTGAAGCGCTTTTTGTTTGACGCGAAAGCGGAAGGTTTCGAGAAAATAAATCTTAAAGGACTGTTCTGGATGCAGGGCGAAACCGACAGGGGCAGAGCGGACGACTACGTCACCGTGTGCAGCGCTCTTTTTTCCGATTTCAGAAAGAAGATCTCCGAAATAACCGGCGAGGACTATTCCGCGCTCCCGATTTTCGTCGGAGAAATAAGCGAAACGTTCTCTTCGGCTTTGCCTGCGAGCGTTGAACTCAACCGCCAACTCATCGCCGCGCAGCACAAAATAGCCAACATCATGCCTGCAGTATACGTTGCGGATATTCACGGTTACGAAATCAATAAAATCGAATTCGGTAATAGCGTCGTGGTCGGCAGCGATCAGTCGCACTGGAATTACGAAGATATAGTTTCCATCGGCGAAGATTTCATGACGCTTTACGATGAAGTCTCAGGCAATATCGTCGGCAGCGTTTCGGTTGACGTCGAAGGAAGTTCGTCTGCAGTAGAAAGAACGACCGTGACTTTCGAGGGTGAATACGGCGCGAATTTCGCAAAAGACACCGAAAGCATGTATTTTACCGTAAAAACGAATAAACGCTATAAAGTGAAAGAAGTAACGACGAGTCACGGCACCGTAGCATTCGAAAAATCGATCTTTGTCGATGGCGACGTCGAGCCGACGCTTAAGTATAAACTCACCGGTATGCAGAACGGCGAAAAAATCACCGTAAAACTCGAAAGCAACACGAAAATTTCGGTCAGCGTAACGGGCGACGACGAGACTTACGGATCGATTCCCTCCAGTAAAATGGTGGAAGACGCATATCTCGGCTGCAAATATACGCTCGAAACCTATCCTTTCTCCGACGGCGCGCTCTATAAATTCGAAATCAACGGCAAAACCGTGTACGGAGAAAAGAACGTAAATAAATACGTTTTCGATAATTGGGAACAATATGTAGGAGAAAGCGGTAAACTGGAAATAAAAGTGTTTTACGGCGAGAAAAACGACGTCAATAACAAACTGGACGGCATTGCGTCCGGCACAACCGCAGGCGGCTGCTCGTGTTCGGCGCCTGCCGAGTCACTTCTGCCCCTGATGACTTTGCTCACTGCGGCACTATTACTGCTTTTCAAGCGCAGGAGCGCTGTTTGATCACAACGGAGAAATAAAATGAACGACGGTTTTATAAAAGTTGCCGCGATAACGCCGAAAGTGCGGGTCGCGGACTCGGAATACAACGCACGCGCGGTGTGCGAAAGTATGTTAAAGGCGGCAGAGTCGGGAGCAAAGATTATGGTATTTCCCGAACTTTGCCTCACCGGCTACACTTGCGCGGATCTGTTCTATCAGGAAACTCTGCTTGACGGCGCGCTCAGAGCGCTGTCCGACGTCGCCGCGTGTTCGGTCGGCGTGGACGCGATAGTGTTCGTCGGCTGCCCGATAAGAAAGGACGGCAAAATTTACAACTGTGCGGTTGCGATAAACGGCGGTAAAATTCTGGGCGTCATACCAAAAATGTTTATTCCGAATTATAACGAATTTTACGAAAAACGCTGGTTCGCTCCGGCTCCTCGTGGGAGAGAGGAAATCGAACTTCTGGGACAAACGACCGTTTTCGGGCAGGGAACGCTTTTCCGCATGAGCGGAATGTCGTCCTGCGTAATAGGCGCGGAAATCTGCGAAGATTTGTGGACGGCAAAACCTCCGTCAACAGACCTTGCTTTGTCGGGAGCGACGATAATAGTCAATCTGTCCGCAAGCAACGAATGTGTGGGTAAAAGCGAGTACAGAAAAACGCTTGTAAGTTCGCACAGCGCGCGCCTTGTCGCAGGCTACGTTTACTGCTCGGCAGGCGACGGCGAATCCACTACCGACCTTGTGTTTTCCGGGCATAATTTGATTGCCGAAAACGGAAAAATTCTCGCCGAAAGCAAACTTTTCGAAAACGAAATAACAGTGTCGGAAATAGACGTAAATTTCCTGTTATGCGAGCGGAGCAAGATTTTCGCTCCCGAAATAATGGAAAAAGCGGAGAATATCGTCGATTTCACCGTTAAAAAACAAACTACGCTCCTTACGAGAACGTTTGCAAGGTATCCGTTCGTTCCGTCGGACGACGGCGAACTCAACGACCGCGCAAAACTCATTTTAACAATGCAGAGCAGGGCGCTTGCCAAACGCGTCGACCACGCGCGCGCAAAAAGCCTCGTAATCGGCGTTTCCGGCGGACTGGATTCGTCGCTTGCGCTTATAGTTGCTTCGCTTGCCTCGAATGCGTCCGAAGTGAAGCCCGAAGTCATCGCGGTTACAATGCCGTGCTTCGGAACGACCGACCGTACTCACGACAATTCGAGAAAACTCGCCGAGGCTCTCGGGGCGACGCTTAAAGAAGTGGATATAAGAAAGGCTGTTATGCAGCACTTCGAAGATATAGGTCAAAACGCCGAAAACTACGACGTTACCTACGAAAATTCGCAGGCGCGCGAGCGCACTCAGGTGCTTATGGACATCGCCAACAAAACGGGCGGAATGGTCGTCGGAACGGGCGACTTGTCCGAACTCGCGCTCGGCTGGGCGACTTATAACGGCGATCATATGTCCATGTACGGCGTAAATGCGTCGGTACCCAAAACGCTTATAAGATACCTTATCAATCACTATGCCGCGACTGCCGACGAAAAGACGAGGCAGGTGCTTACAGACGTAGCGAATACGCCCGTCAGTCCGGAACTTCTGCCTTCCGACGGAAAGAACATGACGCAGAAAACGGAAGATCTCGTCGGCCCCTACGAACTGCACGACTTTTTTCTGTATTACATGGTAAGAGCGTACTACGGTCCGGAAAAAGCCTTCCGCGCCGCCTGCATGACTTTTACCGATTACGACAAACAAACGATACTCAAATGGCTCAAAAATTTTGTCCGCAGATTCTTTATTCAGCAATTCAAACGCTCGTGCCTGCCGGACGGAGTGAAAATCGGTTCGGTTTCGCTGTCGCCGAGAGGTGACTGGCGTATGCCCAGCGACGCTTGCATGCAACTTTGGTCGGAACAGGTCGAGAAAATCGAAAAGTCGCTCGGTAAAGCGTAAACGAGTAAATAAATGCCTAAAACGCCCCGATTCGCAAAACTATAACCGTCTTGCTCGGGCAAAGGAATTAAAAATGCAAAAACTGTCAAATAAATATTTGTCCGTGTCCGTAAACGAGAAGGGCGGCTGCATAAGCGAGATTCTCTACGGAAACGGCGATAAGATCACGTTCGGAGGCGCGGACTATTGGAACTATTGCGACCATATTCTGTTTCCGTTCTGCGGAAGAATGAACGGCGGCTACTACGAATACGGTAATAAGCGATATAGCGCGGATTTGCACGGATTCGCAAAAGACATCGACTTTTCCGTTCTGTACGCCGACGAAAACACGCTCACTCTCGGTTTTTCGTCGAATGAAAACACGCTTGCCGTCTATCCGTTCGAATTCGATTTCCGCGTGACGTACCGCTTAAACGAAAACGCGCTCGGCATCGAATACGAAGTATTGAACAAAGACAAAAAGACGATGTATTTCGCGCTCGGCTCTCATCCCGGATTTATAACCGACGACGAAAGCGTTATAGACCTCGGGGCAAGCGACAGCGAATATATTCCGCTCGAAGGCAATTTTCTTTCGAGGGAAACCGAAATCGAAAAGCAAAGCGTTATAAAGCCGGATAAAGCGTTTTTCAAAAAACACGGCACTTTCATTGCTCGCCGAAAGTCCGGAACGCTTACGCTTAAAAGAAAAGTTTGCGATATAACCGTGTCGTCCGACTCACCGCTTATCGCGCTTTGGGCGGACGAGGAGAGAGACAGTTACGTTTGTATCGAAAGTTGGTGGGGCGCGTGCGACTACGCGACCGCGCCGATAAGAGAAATAAGTCAAAAACCGTATATAAACGCGCTCGAAGCGGGAAAGGCGAAAAGATTTGCCTGTTCGATAACCGTTTCCGCGCGACAGGAGATAATATAATGACCGCTAAAGAAAACTATCAATTATGGCTGGAAAAAGTAACCGACGAGGACGTGAAAAAAGGTCTTACCGCCATGGCGAACGATCCCGAACGCATCGAGAACTGCTTTTACAAAGATCTCGAATTCGGTACGGGCGGACTGCGCGGCGAACTCGGGGCAGGCTCCAACTGCCTTAACGTTTACACTATAAGAAAAGTAACGCAGGGTATTGCCGACAGCATGAAACATTACGGAATGAAAACCGCTTGCTGCAGTTGCGACAGTCGTAATTACAGCGACGTTTTCAAAACTACCGTAGCCGAAGTTTTTGCCGAAAACGGCATTAAAACTTACATAACCAAAGAACTCATGCCCACGCCGTTTTTGTCGTATATCACCAGATACTATAAAGCGGATACCGGCGTTATGATAACGGCGTCGCACAATCCGGCTCGCTACAACGGCTATAAAGTATACGGAAGCGACGGTTGCCAACTCACCGACAACGCCGCAAACGAACTTACCGGCTATATCGAAAACGTAGACGCTTTCGAAGTAAAGACGAAAGACCTTCAACATTATATCGACGCCGGACTTGTCGAGTACGTTTCCGACGACGTTATCGAAAAATACCTGCAAACCGTGTTCTCGCAGCACATCGGCTTGGCGGACGGACTGAATGTGACGTATTCCGCGCTCAACGGCACGGGCTATAAACTCGTTCCCGAAATGCTGAAAAGAATGCATGTAAAAAATCTCTGCCTCGTTGACGAACAGTGCCATCCGGACGGAAACTTCCCCACTTGTTCGTACCCCAACCCCGAAAAAGCGGAAGCACTTGCTCTCGGAATAGAAACGGCAAAGAAAAACGGCTCGGATATTCTCATCGCAACCGATCCCGACGCAGACAGAGTGGGTACTGCAGTTCTGCACGACGGAAAATACGTGCTTTTAACCGGCAATGAAGTGGGCGTGCTTTTAACCGATTATCTGCTTACGAGAAAGAAGGAAAACGGAACGCTTCCCGTTCGCCCCGTTATCGTAAAAACCATCGTCACGACCGACCTGGTGCGCAAAGTCGCCGCTCCGTACAACGCCGAAATTTTCGACGTTTTAACCGGATTTAAATACATCGGCGACGTAATCGCAAAACTCGAAAGAAAAGGCGAGGAGGGCAGATATGTTCTCGGCTTCGAAGAAAGTTACGGTTATCTTTCCGGAACGTACGTTCGCGACAAAGACGCCGTGAACGCGTCCATGCTGGTGGCGGAAATGACCGCATACTACAAGAACAAAAACATGACGCTTGTGGACAGACTGAACCGGATTTACGCCGAACACGGCTACTACGAACACAAACTCATGTCCTTCGATTTTCCCGGAGCCGACGGTCAGGCAAAACTCAAACGTTTGCTTGAAAACATCCGCAAAAATCTTCCCGAAAGCATTGCCGGCAGCAAAGTGGTCAAATTCGTGGACTATCTGACTCAAACCGAAGCCGATCTTCCCAAGAGTAACGTTCTGTCGTTTACCATGGAGGACGCAAGCAAACTCATCATTCGTCCGTCGGGAACCGAACCCATGGTTAAAATGTACCTCACGGCAACAAGAACAGAAGAGGAAAATCAGAAGAAATTCAGCGCGATGAAAGCCGAACTCGAAAAGATGTTCGACAGAAAATAAGGAGAAAATCGATGAAGAAACTCAATTTCAACAATTGCACGGAAAACTACGAAGAGGGGCTTTTTTACAGAAACAAAAGCGATCTCGACTGCGCCGATCCCGGTGCGATATTCGTTTCCGAGGAAGACGATCCCGTATACGGCGGCTGGTTTTACACTTATTTTACGGGTGAAATAAAACTCGACGAAGGCGAGCGCGATTACCGTATGTCGGCGTATCGTTGCTATCGCAGCCGCGATCTCGAGAATTTCGAACTCGTGGGTCGCGCCGGAAAGGGCGGATGCCTCGTCGTCCGCGACGATTCGTGGGGCGAAAAGTTCTTCTGGGCGCCCGAAGTTACTTTCGATAAGAAAAGCAAAAAATACTACATATATTTCAGTGCCGGCGCGAAAGTCGGAAACGAAAACACCGAGTATACGTCTACCCCCGGCGACGTGGACAGATGGGCTTGCCTGTACCTCGGTATCGGCGTGTCCGATTGTCCTATGGGTCCGTTCGAATTCGTCACGAGCGAAAGTTATCCCGACGGCAAAAACCTTAACGGCGACGTTATAAGCAGATTCAATCCCCCGATTAACTTTGCGCTCAAACTCGATATGCCGCATTATTGGGCTGCAATCGACGTAAGCCCGTTTTTCGCTGCGGACGGCAATTTCTATCTGTATTTCGCAAAGCATTGCGATAACTATCACCCCGGCATCTGCGTGTACGGAATAAAGATGAAAGACATGATAACCCCCGACTATTCGACGCTTACTCAACTTACCAAAAGTTGCTATCGCACCGTCTATCAGCCCGGAGATTACACAACCGCGACCCCGCTTATCAAAGACATGAACGAAGGCGGAGTGAACGAAGGCCCGTTTATGACCTATCACAACGGAAAGTATTACCTTACGTATTCGCGTTTCGGCTACGGCGCGCGCGATTACGATATTTCCATGGCTGTTTCCGATAAACCGCTCGGACCGTTCGTTAAAATTCAGCACGGAGAAGGAAATCCCGTGCTCGGACTCAACGCAACCAACGATTATCTTGCCGGCAACGGTCACCACAATTTCGCATATACGAAAGACGAAACGATAGCGTTCTATCATTCGCACAGAAACCCGATTCACAACTGGAACGAAAAGGGCGGATTTTTGGGAAGAGTGCTGTCCGTGGACAAAATCAAATATGTGTACAGCGATCGCTACGGATTCGACCTCATGCAGGGTAACGGACCCACAGTGGCTCCGCAGCCTCTCGCAACCGTAAACGCAAAATACGTCAACGTGGCGGACAAAGCGAAGATAACTTCCAATGCCGTTTCGGGCGAAAAATATCTCTCCGACGACATTTTCACGGCTCAACTTTTTAACGCTCATATGGAAGCGAAGTTCGAAAAAAATGCAGAAATAACCGCTTGTTTCGCTTCTCCGGTATCGCTTAAAGCAATAATGATGTACAACGCGTATAACTACGAAAACGCGTTCAGATCGGTTAAAAAGATTGTGCTTACCGACGATAAAGGAGAGCAGTACCTGCTCGAAAACGTCGCGTGCGACGAAAAGAACGTGTGCGAAGAGAAGAAGTTCATGCGTCAGGGCGGAGCGGCGATTGCCGTGCTCGAAAGCGTGCTGCCCGTCGTCAAAGCGGAAATATACGTCGACGAAAAATACGACGTTTCGAACGGTGTAATTTGTATATCCGACGTTAAACTGCTTGCCGAAAAAAATAAAACGCGCGGATAAAATTATGACGTTAGACAAATTAAAAGCGGGTAAGACCGCAAAAATAATTTCCGTGGGCGGCGACGGCGCACTGCGTTGCAGATTGCTCGATATGGGATTGATCCCGAAAACCGTCGTGACGTTACAAAAAGTGGCTCCGATGGGAGATCCGATAGAGATCCGTCTGCGAGACTACGAACTCACACTCAGAAAAGAAGACGCCGAAAAAATCGAAATAGAAGAGGTTGCCGGTTTATGATCTTTGCACTTGCAGGTAATCAGAATTGCGGAAAAACGACGCTTTTCAACGCTCTCACAGGCTCGAATCAGCACGTCGGAAACTTCCCCGGTGTTACCGTTGACAGAAAATCGGGCGACATTAAAGGGCAAAAGGGCTGTTCGGTCGTCGATTTGCCGGGAATTTATTCGCTTCGTCCGTATACTCAGGAAGAAATAGTCACCCGCGATTTCATTATTAACGAAAAGCCCGACGGCATTATCAATATAGTAGACGCAACCAATATCGAAAGAAATTTATATCTGACGCTGCAACTGCTTGAACTGCGTGTGCCGACCGTGCTTGCCCTCAATATGATGGATGAAGTGAGGGAAAACGGCGGCAGCATCGACGTAAACAAAATGAGCGAAGCGCTCGGCGTCCCGGTCATTCCGATAAGTGCGGCAAAGGGAGAAGGCGTGTCGGAACTTATCGATAAAGCAATCGAAACGGCAAAAAATCGGACTCTCCCGAAAGTGTACGATTTCTGTACGGAAGATTCGCCGGTACATCGCTGCATCCATGCGATATCACATCTTATCGAGGATCACGCCGAAAGACTGGGCGTTCCTCCTCGTTTTTGTACGGCAAAACTCATCGAAGGCGGTGACGACGTTGCCGATAAACTTTGTCTCGACGAAAACGAACGAGAACTTATCGAGCACTGCATAGTGCAGATGGAAGACGAATCCGGATTCGACCGTAACGCCGCGCTCGCCGACATGCGATACGCTTTTATCGAAAGCGTCGTGCATGTATCCGTTGTTAAATGTCACGAAAGTAAAGGTCACGCGAGATCGGTTAAAATAGATAAAATTCTCACCGGGAAATACACGGCGATTCCTGTGTTTTTCGTTATTTTGTTTGTGATTTTTTATCTTACGTTCAACGTGATAGGCAAATATCTTTCCGATCTTCTCGAGCTGGGAATCACGTCGCTTTCCGGCGTCGTCGATAACGCTTTGATAAACTACGGAATCAATCCGGTCGTCAAAAGTCTGATTGTGGACGGGATTTTTGCCGGAGTGGGCAGCGTATTGTCTTTTCTCCCGATAGTCATAACGCTTTTTCTGTTCTTGTCGATTCTGGAAGACACCGGATATATGGCAAGAGTTGCGTTCGTGATGGACAAGCCGCTTCGTAAGATAGGACTGTCCGGAAGAAGTTTCGTGCCTATGCTGATGGGCTTCGGCTGTTCGGTGCCTGCCGTCATGGCAACGAGAACGGTTTCGTCCGATCGTGACAGAAAAATGACTATACTACTGACTCCTTACATGAGTTGTTCGGCAAAAATAGCCATATACGCGGTTTTTACGCAGGCGTTTTTCCCCGAATACGGCGCGTTCGTGATGATGGGATTATATCTTTTGGGAGTTCTTCTCGCAATAGTAGTGGCGCTGATTCTGAAATCGACGATTTTCAAAGGTCAGCCCGTCCCGTTCGTAATGGAATTGCCCAACTACCGCCTGCCGTCTTTCAAGAGCGTCGTTTTGCTTTTATGGGAAAAGGCGAAAGATTTTCTTTCGCGCGCTTTTACCGTTATACTGCTCGCAACCGTCGTAATCTGGTTTTTGCAGAGTTTCGACTATAAACTGAATTTTACGGAAGACAGTCGGACTAGTTTGCTTGCGTATATAGGAAGAGCGATTTCCGTTATTTTCCGACCGCTCGGTTTCGACGACTGGAGAGTAACGACCGCACTTATTTCCGGCTTTACCGCAAAAGAAGCGGTAGTGTCGTCGCTCGCCGTACTGTGCGGCACAAGCGCCGATTCGCTGGTATCCGTACTGCCGTCCGTATTCACGCCGCTTACGGCAATAAGTTTTCTCGTGTTTACGCTTTTGTACACGCCTTGTATAGCGGCGGTTTCTACGATAAGAAAGGAATTCAAGTCGTTCTGGGCAACCGTGGGTATCGTGCTTGCACAGTGCGCGGTGGCATACGTCATGAGCCTTATCGTGTACGGAATAGGGTGTTTGTTCGTATGAAGCCGCTCGATTATATCCTCATCGCCGTAATCGCGATCATAATAGGGGTGTCGCTGTTTTTTACGATAAAAAGAGCGCGGAACGGAAACGGTTGCGGATGCGGTTGCCGGGATTGTCCGATGAAAAGAAAAAAATCGGCGAAAAAAGACGAGTCTTGCGATAATTGCAACGGAAAATCA
>CAKQDN010000033.1 GCA_934229275.1 uncultured Clostridia bacterium
CGGGAGGGGAGACCCCTCCCCTACAAAAAGAAGCAAAGAGTGCGTTTACCAAACAATCCTAACTTAAAAGTTTTTTGCCTACTTTTTTTCAAAAAAGTAGGTTAGTCTGGGGAAGAGGGAGTGTGCTTGAAGAGAAGGTACATGAGGAGAATGACGGGGATGCAAAGGGCGGCGACGACAACGTATTCGCCGTATGCGGAAACGTGCGCTTCGTTGTAGACGGGAGCGACTACGGGTTGCTCTTCGGGCTCGACGACGTTATTGGGAAGAGCGGGAACGACGGCGTACATCGAGTAGACGTATCCGCGTTTGCCTTCGCCGAGATCGACGCAGTACCAGCGCGAGCCTATCATTTTGTTCTGTTCGCTGCCCTCGACGAAACCGTAGTAGTACAGTTTGGTGCCGTCGGTAAGGCGCGAGCAAACGTTATCGGCGGTGTGGTCGGGCTTTAAGCGAACGTTTACGGTGCCGCCGTCGTTGGAGAGGGAAAGATAACTTTCGGCAAATTTATACTTGGGGATGAAATCGAAGGGCGAGAGATATTCGCGCCGAGCATAGCCGTCTACGTTTTTATAAGTCACGCGGAGCACGCTTTCGTCCTGCTCGGTGACGCAAACGAAATAGGTGGGCGGAAGAGAAGTGATCGCGTTCGTAAGTTCGCGATCGGAATAGAGTACGCAGCCGCTTAATACCTGCGCATAAAAGGGCAGAGATTGCGCCTTCGTCGCCGAAACGGGAAAAATCGGTAAAATGGCGAGAATCACCGTAATAATAAGACTTGCGAACAGTTTTTTCATATGTAAATTTTAACTTAATACAGGGGGAGAGGTCGCGCTTAAAAGGTCGAAAAATCGCTTTTTTGCCCGACGCGTTTATGACGGAAAAGGAAATTATCTTAAAAATCAGGAAAATCGACGGTCTGCTTGCCGAAAAGCGCGAGCGAAACGAGTTGTCGAGGTATAACACCGGCGAGAAAATTCACTTGAAGCAACTGGAATTTCACAAGTGCAAAAAGCGGATTCGCTGGGTGTTCGGCGGCAACCGAACGGGAAAAACCGAGTGCGGAGCGGTGGAAACCGTGTGGATGGCGAGGGGCATCCATCCGTACAGGCAAAATCGCAAAAACACCGAAGGGTGGGTGGTGTCGCTGTCGCGCGACGTGCAGAGAGAGGTCGCTCAGCGCAAGATTCTGAAGTACTTGAACGAAGAGTGGATCGAGGATATAGTCATGAACAGCGGAAGGGCGGACTGCCCCGAAACCGGCGTTATCGACTGTATTGCCGTCCGGAACGTGTTCGGCGGAATAAGCCGCATTTGGTTCAAAAGTTGCGAGATGGGCAGAGCCAAGTTTCAGGGCGCGTCGCTCGACTATGTGTGGTTCGACGAGGAGCCGCCCGAGGACATTTTCGACGAGTGCCTGATGCGCGTCATGGACAGAAAAGGCGATATTTTCGCGACCATGACGCCGCTTCTCGGACGAACGTTCGTGTACGACCGCATCTATCTCAATCCCGGGCGCGACGAGCGCGTGTGGTACGAGTTCATGTCCTGGAAAGACAATCCGTTTCTGGACGAAGAGGAACTTAATTCTCTAAGGTCCGCGCTTTCGGAAGAAGAACTCAATATGCGCGAGTACGGCAGATTTTCTTCTCTTAAAGGGCTGGTGTATCCTGAGTTCGACGAGAACGTGCACGTTATCGAGCCGTTCGACGTTCCCGAAGAGTGGTACGACTGCATTTCGATTGACCCGGGGCTAAAAAACCCGACTTCCTGCCACTTCTACGCGACCGACGGGGAAAAAGTCTACGTCATTGCCGAGCATTACGAAAGCGATAAACCGGTCGAGTATCACTGCCGCAGGATCAGGGAAATCGCGGCTCGGCTCAACTGGAAAACGGACGAGAGGGGCAGGCTGCGCGCCATTATCGACAGCGCGGCGGGGCAAAGAACGCTGGCGGCGGAAAAAAGCGTGAGCGAACTTTTCGCAGGGAACGGAATTTTAGTCAATCCCAAAGTAAACAAAAACGTTTTTCGCGGAATTTCGAAAGTCAAGAGCATGCTGCTCGGCGACGGCAAGACACCGGACCTTTATATCTTTTCTTCGTGCGTCAATATGATCCGCGAGATCAAGGGGTATAAGTGGGGCGACGGCGATAGTCCTGTTAAGCGCGACGACCACGCAATGGACGAACTGCGGTATTACGTTATGACGCTGCCCGAACGTAAAACCGTTCCGGAAAAAACTGGAGATAACCTGATCGAAGCCGATAAAAGGAGGATCAGATTATGGATGAGAAAATCATAGCGGCAGTCAGAAAAAAAGCCAAAGGTTACAAAGTGACCGAGAAGGTGGAGGAAAAACAACTTATCGACGGAGAAATGCAGGTGGTTAAAGTAAGGCTGAGTACGAAAGAAGTGCCTTGCGATATTTCCGCGGCTAAGTTTTTGTCCGAGATCGAAGCCGATAAAGCGGTGGACGATATGACGGAAGAAGAACTCAAAGCGGAAAAACTGCGGCTTCTTCGCGAATTCGGGGAGATGTGTAATGGAATTATTGAAAAACAAGTATAAACTTAAATGCGAAATGGGCGCGTGCCGCAATAACGCGGACTATGTGCTTGTGATGGACAGAAGCGGTATTCACAGCAGTATCTGTATGTGCCGGGAGTGCGCCGAAAAACTTAAAAACGCGCTTTCAAAGCAGCCTGCGGATAAGCCGGGCGAGGAGTTGTTCCTCTCGGACGAGGCTCCTGCCGCCGTAAGAAAAAAGAGTAAGCGCGTCGCCGCCGCACGCGACGGGGAGGTGCCGGCGTGAGTAACGAAAAACCGACTTACGAACAGTTAAAGGTAAAGGAAATACGCGAGGATTATTTAAACCGCGTAGCAGCAAGACGAAAAACCGAGGCGCAGTGGAAACTCAACGCGCGCATGGCGGACGGCGATCAGTATGCCGAAACTTCGCCCACGGGCGACATCGTGACGCAGCCGAAAAACTACTACTGGGAAGAGCGGACGGCGTTTAATCATATCGCGCCTATTCTGGACACGCGACTTGCCCGTCTGTCGCGCGTTCGCCCCAAACTCAGCGTTCGCCCGGCAAGCAGCGACGAGAGCGACGTTTCCGCGGCGAAAGTCAGCGCAAAAATTCTCGAAAGCGCGTGCGGGAATCTGGATATCGACGACGTTATAAGTTCGGCTACTATGTGGTCGGAACTGACGGGAACGGCGTTTTATAAAGTGACGTGGGACAATGCCGCAGGTATGGCGGTGGGAAAAACCGGTGACAGCGTTATTCGCGAGGGCGACGTCAGAGTGGACGTGTGCCCGCCGTACGAGGTTTTTCCCGATTCGCCCGATTGCGGAAGCGTTGCCGACTGTCGCAGTATAATTCACGCAAGAGCCGTGCGCGTCGCCGATATCAAGCGCGTGTGGGGAGCAGACGTGGACGAAGAGGAAAACGTCGCGCTCGACTATACTTCGCTTAATATGCCGTCGTTCGGAGAAAAGAACAAAAACGGTTGCGCGATGGTTATCGAAAGATACACGCGCCCCGGAAGCGTTTATCCGAAAGGTCGGCTTGAAGTGGTTGCCGGCGACAAACTGCTCTACGAGGGCGATCTGCCGTTTCAAACGGGCAGAAACGGAGAAGTCGATTTGCCGTTCGTTCGACAAAGGTCGCTGCCGAGAGCGGGTAAGTTTTACGGAACCTGTCCCATCGAGAGAGCCATTCCCGTTCAACGCGCATACAACGCGGTCAAGAATCGCAAGCACGAGTTTCTGAATCGTCTTGCTTCCGGCGTTCTCGCCGTCGAGGACGGCAGCGTGGACGTGGACGATCTCGAAGAAGGCGGACTGGCACCCGGTAAAATAGTCGTGTACAGAGCAGGCAGCGTCGCGCCGTCGTTTATCAATCCCGGTACCATTCCGCAGGATTTCGATAAAGAGGAAACGAGGCTACTCGAAGAGTTTGCGGCGGTTAGCGGCGTGAGCGAATTCATGTCCACTTCCAACGTGCCTACGACGGTGACGAGCGGCAGCGCGCTCGAACTGCTGATAGAACAGGACGACAGCCGTTTGTCGGTAAGCGCGGACGAAATTCGTACGGCGATTAAAGAAATCGGCAAGATGATACTGCGGCTTTATCGTCAGTTCGGCGGCAGCGCGAGAATCACGAGATGCGTGGGCGAGTCGGGCGAAACCGAAGTGCTTGCCTGGTCGGCAAGTTCGCTTGCGTGCGACGACATAGAGGTGGACACCGAGTCGGAAATAGGCGACAGCGCGGCGGCGAGAAGAAATACCATTCTCGAACTGTACAGCGCCGGACTTCTGACCGGAGCGGACGGTAAAATAGACGAGAGTACGCGGTATAAAATTCTGCGCGCGTTCGGTTTTGCCAATCTCGAACACGCAAACGGAACGAGCGAACTGCAACGCGCTCGCGCCAAAAAGGAAAACGAGCGACTTAAAGCAGGCTCGGACGCGAAAGTAAAGTCGTACGACGATCACGCGGCGCATATCGACGCGCATACCGCGTTTATTCTGTCGGGCGGCGTCGATGCGGAAACGGAAGCACGGATCGCCGCTCATATCGAACGCCATAAAGCGGCGCTCAAGGAGGAAAAATGAGTATGGAAAAGAGTGAAAGCGTTGTCGGCGCGGCGATTGCGGCGAATGAAGAAAGCGTCGGCGTAAGAGAAAGCGTGACGGACGCGGAAAAAGCGGAAAGCGCGGAGGTTGCTTTCGCCGAGGAAAAGTCCGATCCGCAAGGCAAAACGGACGAGGTTTATACCGGGGAGCAGGAAAACGGCTGCCCGGTCGATGAACGCGCCGATTGCCCGGAAAATGCGGAAAAAGACGAGAACGTACGCGATAGCGAGGTCGGCGAAAAAACGGTCGAAGAGAATAACGCCGAAAGTATTCCGGGCGATACAACGCCCTCGGCGGAGCAGTTTTTCGCATGCTACTATAAAGCGGTGGCGGAAAGCGAACGACTGAGGGAGAAATTGGAACGAGCGGAGCGCGGTAACGATTTTTCGGCTATGCTGAAAAAGCCCGAAAACGCCGCGATCGCCGCTTCCGACAAACAAGTGGAAAGACTGGTTATCGAAAACTACCTTAAAAACGTTTCGAGAGGTCGCGCGCCCGAGGTCGTGGGCGGCAACATCGGCGTGACGGCTGCATCGGAAACCATCGTTCCCAAAACGCTTAAAGAAGCGAAAATGCTGGCGGATATGCTTTTCAGAAACTGAAAAAGGCATTTTCGCAAGTATTGACGAGCAATCTTAAATTGCTGAAAAAAATCAAAAAAACTAAAAAATAAAGGAGAAAAATACAATGATCACTATAAAAGAAGCGGAAAACGCTCTTAAAAACATTTATCTCGGAACCATGAGCAATCTTCTCAATACCACGGCAAATCCGTTGCTTGCGAAGATCGAACAGACTCAGGCAGACGTATACGGCAACACCATAAGAACCGCCGTTCGCTGGGGAATCAACGGCGGCGTAGGCGTGGGCGACGAGGACGGCAATCTGCCGGTTGCGTCGGGAAACAAGTATCTGCAGTTTACCAGCACGCTTAAAAACCTTTACGGTCAGATTTCCATTTCCGATAAGGCGATTCGCGCCGGAAGAGAAGGTATGGGCGCATTTACCGATCTTCTCAACGCGGAAATCACGGGACTTCTGGAAGCGTCCAAATTCAACCTCGCGAGAATGTTGTACGGCGACGGAACCGGTTATCTTACTACCATAACCGCGGTCGCGGACGGCGTCGTTACCGTTCAGGACACCAATAACCTTATCGAAGGTATGCTCGTGGACGTGTACACCGCGTCGGTCGGCATCGATAAACCGGCTGTCAAAATCCTTACCATCGACAGAGCGAACAAGAAAATCACTCTGTCCGTAACGCCCACCGTCACCACGGGATTTTTGTACAATCAGGGCAGCAAGGGCAAGGAACTGAGCGGTATCAAGTATCAGTTCCTCAGCAGCGGCAGTCTTTACGGAATCACAAGATCCACCATTACTTCGCTGCTTCCCTACACCAAGATGTCCACGGGTACGCTCGACGACGTTAAGATTCAGGAAGGAATCGACAAAATCGAAAACGAATCCAACGGTAAAGTGGACTTCATCAGCATGTCCAAAGTCGCCAAGTATTCCTATCTCGATTACGTTGCCGCTTGCAAGCGTAACGTGGACTACATGACCACCGAAACCGGTTTCAAGGCGATTTCTTTCGGCGGCGTGCCTATGGTTTACGAGCGTTTCGTAGACGACGGCACCATGTACTTCATGGATACTTCCGCGCTCAAACTGCATCAGTTGTGCGACTGGAGATTCCTCGAAACCGAAAACGGCAACATTCTGCGTCAGGCTCAGGATAAGCCGGTTTACACCGCGACTCTGGTTAAATACTGCGACCTGATCTGCTCGAAACCCAACTCGATCGCTCGTTACGTCGGAGTAACCAGATCGTAATCATGATCGGTAAGGGATACGTCGTAGAGGACGATTTGTTCGGTATTGCACGGCGCATAAGGGCAGTAGATCCCGATTATTTCGTCGTTTATTCGTACGAAAAAAAGAGGTATGAAGTCCGGTCGAAAGGACAGAGGGGAAGCACTCTCGCCGTGGTGCTTCCCTATCCCGTACTGGACGAGCGCGCTTTTCTGCACGTCGTTAAAACGCGTCGGGAAAGAGTGAAACAATTATTGGAAGAAATCGACGCCGCCAACGCAAAGACAGAAAAATCTGCCGTAGAGCGCGCCGTTCGCGACGTCGAGGAAAAAACCGAGCGCGCTTTAAGGGGGAAGGAATATGAGTAAAGTAAGCGACATAGTTAAATCCGTCGCAAAATATCTCGCAATGGACGAACTTCTTGCCGCAATGGACGCCGGGCAAACGCTTTCGGGCGAACTTCTTGCCGAGCAAAACGATCTCGTGCGCTGCGTCAACATCGCGGCTGCGGACATCGCGCTTTGCGTTTCCGCGCCCACCGATTACAAACTGTGCACGTCGATAAAGGGCGGCATTTTCTATTCGGACGTCGACGACAATCTCATCGAAGTTTTCGACGTGAGAAACGAGTCCGGCAAAAAGGTGAGTTACACCGTTTATTCCGACAGAGTGCTCGTAGAGGACGGAAGATATTACGTTTATTTTTCGTACTCGCCCGGCAAACTGACGCTAACGAGAGAGGTGCCGTTTTCGCAGGTTATATGTCTTCGCGCTCTGCCGTACGCCGTTTGCGCCGAATACTGCGTTGCGGTGGGGCTTAACGGTGAAGCCGCGAAGTGGCATGCTCTGTTCGAAAAGGAAAGAGAAAAAATCGTGAACAAAAAGCCGCGTCCTGCCGGCATAATGTCGGCGAGAAGATGGTTTTAGCGCGGAAGGGGGAAAAGTATGAAAAGTTATTCCGATGCGCTGACAGGCGAAAAAGTTTACGAATACCGCTGTGACGACGACGGTTCGTTTTACGACGGTAAGGCAGGCAAAACGGACAAAAGCGTAAGGCGCATACTCAATCTCGAACGCGAGGGCGACGCTTTTTCGTGCAAGTTGAGCGTGAGCGCGGCGCCTTCGAAGTTTTCCGCTCTTACGCTCGACTATCCGTACTACTTTAAAAAGACGGATAAAACGGGCGCAGTACGAGAGTTCGTGTTCGGTATAAACGAGCAGAAAAAACTGACTTTTTACGAGTTCAGGTCGTCCGGCACGCTGATCGGAACCATGCCGGACGTGACTTTCGATGAGCCGCCCGTATTCTTGTCGTACAATTACGACGGCAGCGACTATTTGCTCGTAAACGGCGGAGAAAGCGGATTTTACGTTTTCGACGACGATTTTACGAAAGCGGCGACCAATCCGCTCGTGACCAACATAGCCGTTTTCGACGGCAAACTGTTCGCGTGTTCGAGCGACAATTATCCGAGAGTGAGATTTTCGTCCATGAGCAATCCCAAAAACTGGAGCGATTATTCTTCGCTTTACGTTTACAACGAATGCGGATTCGCCCGAGGACTGGCTCTTCTTAAAAACTATTTGTACGTTTTTCAGGAAAAGGGCGTGTCGAAAATTTCGCGCGCGGACAGCGATAATTATTCGGTGACCAAGATGTTCGAATGGGGCGAGAAAATCTATCCTCAAACCATCGGAGTTTCGGGAAGCGAAGCCTGGTATTTCACCAAAAGGGGACTGTATAGTTTCGACGGCTCGGAAAACCGCAATCGCGGCGAATTCCTCGGCGATATGTTCGTCGGGGGCGAGCAGTCGAGAATAATCGGTTTCAGGGGTAAGACCATAGTCGCGACCCGGCTTGATTTCCCGGAGGACGTGTATACGGAAACCGAGGAAAATTACTCGGGAAACAACGCGATAATCGTGTTCGGCGACGGCAGTCCGAAAGTGTACTGCGGAATAAAAGTCAAGTCGTTTTTTCCGCTGTACGACGACGATGTTCTGGTCGTGGCGACAGCGGACGCAGGTATGAAAACTCTGTCCGATTCGACGCCCGAAGAGCCTTTTAAGGGGCTTATCGAACTGAACGAGAGCGATTTCGGAACGCTGCGATTCAAATGCGTCAAAAGCGTGGTGTTTTCCCATTCGGGAGAGGTCGAAGCCGTGTTTTTCGCGGACGGAAAGAAAATAACGCGCCGCTATTCCCGGGGCAAAAAAGACAGACGGATAAATCTCTGCGTCGCGTGCAAGCGGTTTTCGGCGCGTTTTATCGCGTACGGAGGAAAGATTTCTTCCCCTACGATATATTATTCGGAGGAGATTTAACATGTGGGAAGAAGTTATGCGCATTGCCGTGTCCAACGGTATTTTCGCCGTTTTGTTCTGTTCGCTGCTCATCTACGAACTGAAAATCACCGGCAAGCGCGAAAGTAAATATCAATCGGTAATCGAAGGGCTGACAAAGTCGCTTTCCGCTCTCAAACAGGTGCAGAGCGACGTCAAAGACGTGGAGAACGTTTTGCGCGACGTTGCCGCTTCCGTGGGAGTGAGAGAAGAAAAGTATGAGTGTGATAAAAAGATTGAAGGCGTTAAGTGCGAGAAGGAAGCGTGAGGCGTTCTTTCTGGCTCGGGAAGCCGTAAAGGAGGTTTGCGATGAAAGAAAAAATGTTGAAGAAAATAAAAAGCGTTAAGTTCTGGCTTAGTTTGTCCGGTGCGGTCGTAATCGTTTTGCAACTGTTCGGACTTAAGATTTCGGCTCCATACGTCAACGAGGTCGTAAGCGCGATTTGTTCGGTGTTCGTTATTCTCGGCATCATGGTGCCGGATAATCAGCCGGGCGAAGAGGAAAATCCGGAAGACGAAGGTTCGGACAAAAAGTCGGAAGACGAAGAAAAGTCGGGCGACGAAAAAGACGAGGTCGATCAAGCGGAAAACGTCCCGGAAGAAGAAGTTAACGGCTCGGGCGCGGAAGAAAAGAAATAATTTTTCTTTTGCGCGCTCAGAGAACGACAAAGGGGCGGAGCCGAGCGCGTTCCGCCCCGATAAATTGTTCTTTTAATAGAAAAAAATTGGAAAATTTTTGAAAAAGTACTTGACAAACCGAAAGTTTAGTATTATAATACGGTTGAAAGTCAAAGAAAGTCAAAGATTTTCGATGCGGACATTAACGTAAAAGTTCATAGGACTAATCGGATAGGTTCGCAAAAAGGAAAAAAATTGAAATAATTTGGCGAATCGCTTGCAAAATATCGCAAGATATAATACAATCGTAGCGATAAACTAAAAATCATTCGGAGGTAAAGTAAATATGAAAATTACACCGCTTTTCGATAGGGTAGTAATAGAGCCGGTAGACGCCGAGGAAAAAACCAAAAGCGGCATCGTGCTTCTTGCCAAAGATCAGGAGAAGCCGCAGATGGCAAAGATAATCGCGGTCGGACCCGGAGGAATCATCGACGGCAAAGACATCAAGATGCAGGTTAAAGTAGGCGATAAGGTGCTTTATTCCAAGTACGCCGGCAGCGAGTTCAAACTCGACGGCAAAGAAGTGACCATTCTCCGTCAGAGCGATATTCTGGCGATTGTTGAATAACGGGAGGCAAAAATATTATGGCTAAACAGATCAAAACGGGCGAAGAAGCGAGAAAGGCTCTCGAAGCGGGCGTAAATACGCTTGCCAATACCGTAAAAATTACTTTGGGACCCAAGGGCAGAAACGTCGTGCTCGACAAGAAATACGGCGCTCCGCTCATCACCAACGACGGCGTGACCATCGCGAAAGAAATCGAACTTAAAGATCCTTTCGAAAACATGGGCGCGCAACTGGTTAAAGAGGTTTCCACCAAGACCAACGACGTTGCCGGCGACGGCACCACCACCGCGTGCGTGCTGGCTCAGGCTATCATCCACGAAGGTCTTAAAAACATCGCTGCCGGCGCTAATCCCATGATCGTCAAAAAGGGTATCGCTGCCGCTACTAGCGTTGCGGTCGAACATCTTAAATCCATCAGCAAAGTCGTTGACGGAAAAGTCGCTATTCAGCAGGTCGCAAGCAACTCCGCAGGCGACACCACGGTCGGCGAACTCATTGCCGAAGCCATGGAAAAAGTGGGCAAAGACGGCGTTATCACCATCGAAGAGTCCAAAACCATGGAAACTAATCTTTCGGTCGTCGAAGGTATGCAGTTCGACAGAGGCTACGCTTCCGCTTACATGGTGACCAACACCGAGAAAATGGAAGCCGTACTCGATAATCCGCTTATCCTTATCACCGACAGAAAGATCAGCAATATTCAGGAAATTCTGCCCGTTCTCGAACAGATCGTCAACAACGGCGCGAAGTTGCTTATCATCGCGGACGATATCGAAAGCGAAGCGCTTGCGACGCTGGTCGTGAACAAACTGCGCGGAACGTTCAGTGTGGTTGCCGTAAAAGCGCCCGGATTCGGCGACAGAAGAAAGGAAATGCTCAAAGACATCGCAACGCTTACCGGCGGTACGGTCGTAAGCGAGGAAATGGGTATCGAATTCAAGGACGTCACTCTCGATATGCTCGGCAGAGCAAAGCAGGTTAAGGTCGATAAGGACAACACCACTATCGTCGAGGGCTGCGGAAATTCCGAAGAAATCAAGGACAGAATCAAGGCTATCCGCGCGCAGATGGAAGTCACCACTTCCGACTACGACAAGGAAAAACTTGCCGAACGTCTCGCTAAACTCGCCGGCGGAGTTGCCGTAATCAACGTCGGCGCCGCTACCGAAGTCGAAATGAAGGAAAAGAAACTGCGTATCGAGGACGCTCTGGCGGCTACCCGTGCGGCTGTGGAAGAAGGTATCGTTCCCGGCGGCGGAGTCGCTCTGCTTACCGCTATCCCCGAAATCAAGAAACTTATCGCTACTCTCGAAGGCGACGAAAAGACCGGTGCGGTCATCGTTATGCGCGCTCTCGAAGAACCTATGCGCCAGATTGCCGCTAACGCAGGCATCGACGGCGGCGTGGTCATCAACAATATCGTAAACCACGTCGGCGACGCCGGCTACGGTTACGACGCGCTCAACAACGAGTACTGCGACGTGTCCGCTCGCGGCATCATCGATCCTACCAAGGTCACGAGATCCGCGCTCCAGAACGCCGCTTCGGTTGCCGCAACGCTGCTCACCACCGAAAGCGTGGTTGCCGATATTCCCGAAAAGGAACCCGCGGCTCCCGCAGATCCCTCGATGGGCAGTATGGGCGGAATGTATTGATTTAGTTTTTTTCGCATCGAAAGAACAATTTGCCTTGTCGGAAAGGTCGAAAGATTTTTTCCGGCAAGGTTTTTTTTGTTTATAGAGGAGAGTGTGAGGAGTGTGGAGAGTGGAGTTGGGGTGTGTGAAGAGTGGCGAGTGTGAGGAACGATGGGAGCGGAGTTTGGAGTGGGGGAATGGTGGAGAGTTGAGGGGAGCAGTTTGGAGTGTTGAGAGTGGAGCGGGGTTTTAAAATTACCCTCTCCATCGGCTGGCGCCGCCACCTCTCCCGAAGGGCGAGGCTTTAAAAGAGTGTTCTCTCAAACATCTCCCGATTTAAAAGTTTTTTGCATATTTTTTTACAAAAAAGTGCGGCGGACAGACAAAGGACGCCTGTTGCTACAATAAGAAGTCAATAGTGCGTTTACTGAATTCACCTGACTTAAAAGTTTTTTGTCTTACTTTTTTACAAAAAAGTAAGGAAACGATTGCATTAAAAAGCGGCGTGTGGTACAATAGAGAAAACGTCAAAACGAACGAATCAAGGAGAAAGTTATGAAGTGTCGTAAGTTTATAACCGAGCGGAAAAGCGACAAAAAACTGTTTTTCGAGGGCGCGACCGATGCTCGCGAATTCACGGACGCTATACCGCCGCGCGACCAGGTCGGCTACCACCCGGGTGACGTCGAGGGCGATATGATTCAACTGTATCCCTCGGTGCGCTATCAGAAATGGCAGGGCTTCGGCGGCGCGTTTACGCAGTCGTCTGCAGTCGCTCTGCAAAAAATGAGCAAGGAAAATCAAGAAAAATTTATAAAAGCGTACTTTTCGGGCAGCGGAATACGCTATAACTACGGCAGAATGCACATCGGCAGTTGCGACTTTTGCGACAGGGACTACACTTACGTCGAAGAGGGCGACGAAACGCTCGGCACGTTTTCGCTCGACTGCGAAGAAAGCGACGTTCTGCCGCTCGTTAAAGCCGCTCTTGCCGAAAACGAGAACATAACGCTGTTCGCTTCTTCCTGGAGCGCGCCTGCGTTCATGAAGGATAATTTAAGTCGCGTGGGCGGTCGGCTCGAAAAGCGGTACTACTCGCTGTGGGAGAAGTACGTCCGCAAATATATCGAGGGCTATCGCGCTCTCGGCGTCAATATAACTGCCGTGACGGTGCAGAACGAGCCGCGCCACGAGCAGACGTGGGAGTCGAGCGTTTTTACGAAAGAGGAAGAACTCGATCTTGCGAAAAACTATCTTGCAGCGGAACTCAAACCGCTCGGCGTCAAGATTTACGCTTACGATCACTGCCGCGAGCGTGTGTTCGACAGGGCGACTTACGCTTTTACGAACTGCAAGGACATCGACGGAATCGCGTTCCATTGGTATTCGGGCGACTATTTCGACGAACTCAGAATGACGCGCGAAACCTTTCCCGATAAGGATATCGTGATGAGCGAAGGTTGCGTGGCTCTCAAAACTACGAACCCGAGCGAGGACGAGCAGTGGGCGGCTGCGGAGCGGTATGCACACGATATTTTCGGCGATATAAACGGTGGAGCAACCGCTTTCTGCGACTGGAATTTAACGCTCGACCAAAACAGAGGTCCCTCGCACTACCGCGACGGTAGACCCTGCTTTGCCGACGCTCCCGTCATATGCGATAACGAGAAGGGTGAAGTCGTGTTCCAGCCGTCCTTTTACGTTATCGGTCAATTTTCGAAATTTATCGAGGCGGGCGCGAGCGTTATTGGCTGCTCGAAGGCGTGGAGCGACGTCGACGTGTGCGCCGTTCAAAACCCGAACGGAGAAATCGTCGTGGTCGCTCATAATAACGGAGAGGACAAGAAAGGACTTATAAGGCTCGGCGGCAAGTTGTTCGACATCGCGCTCGGCAAGGGCGAGTATGCTACTTTCGTGATCGAATAAACGTAAAAAACTATATAAAACGGCGATCGTAGAGCAAATAAACGCTGCTGCGGTCGTCTTTTTATATAGACAGAAACAAGCGACGTGGGTTTTGAGCCCAAGTAAACAGGCTATGCCGATGAGAGAAAAGGTGACACCGAAGGAGTGCTGAAAATTTTGAATGTAGTATAAAGTCGTAGTCGTATTGAACGAAGTATGCATAAGTGTGTAGCAAAACTCGATAAGAATCAACGTCAGGATATTATGAGCAGATGGTAAGTCATGCGCAAAAAAGGTAATTTATATGCCAAAGTAAAACTATGACTTGCGCCCACCGCAATTGCTCGTTCGGTAAACGTGAATAATGCGTAGAAAAAGCAAAACCCTCAGTCGTCATTAACAAATAATGCGGAGGAATCGCAAAGTACTTAATCGTATTAACGTTCATTGATAAACGGAATTGCTTTATTGTAATTAAAAATGTGTGCGAGAAACATACACTCATTGCGCAAATTGCAACGTTACCGTTTTTGGCAATGCATCGGAACTATAATAAAAGTCGATTGAATGCCGACTTTTATTGATTTTGTCGCCAAAATATGCTATAATATCCTTACTTAAGTCTTTCAAAGTAGTATGCCGTTCCGCTTTCAGGGATTCGTCGATTTAATTTTTTCGATATTTTGCAACAATTGTTTTATTGTGCCGAGAGGAAAATATGTTCAACAGAAGAATTGAAATAACAAAAGAAAACGAGCCGATTCTGTTCATAAACGCCGTTATCGAGAATTTGCGATATGCCATTATTTCTTTGGACGCGATTTTTTCACAAAAGGATTATAGCGGTTATTATGACGAGCATACGTTTTATTTTTTCCATATGCAAAGTGTGCTGACGGCACAAGGCAATATCTATAACGTTTTATTTAATGATTATTTTACAAGACGACAAATGTCGCGTGAGCGAGTAAGGGAAGTAAGAGAAAAATTCGGGGTAGATCTTGCGAGATATCCATTGGTGGGAAACAAAAAATTCAGGAACAGCAATGCGCATTTCGACGAACGCTATTATAAATTTAACATCGTCGGCGATATGAACATACTGCGGTCCGATACGCCGGAAAGCGAGCGAAAACAAATTTTAGAAACGCCCCATTTGAGAACGATTGACGTAGATAATCGCAAATACTATTCGTATGATAATAACGGAAAGCCAATTGATTTGGACTTGAATGAATTGAGGAATGAAATGTACGGGATGTTATCCGAATTGTGTACCTGTGATATCAGAAAGGCAGATTGATTATGCTCGGTTCGGGCGAAAATAGCCAACGATAACATTAGCAAAAGTTGGAGTTTCGTTGAGAGGTCGCTTAATTTTGTGCATTCTGAAAATCTTAATACAGATACATTGGTTAAAATATGCAATGACCCAAATGTAAACTTGAAGATACTGTGGAACTGATAAACGATTAAGTATTTAATCACAATAGCAGGACAGGAGCGATAAAATGAACAATTATGTGCAGGCAAGTATTTTTGATGCGACCATAGAAGAGTCTGTGATTAATCCTATTCCAGATCATCGAATTTGTTTGCCTGTTGAAGAAAGCTTCGATTGTGCAAAATTTTTGACATATAATCTTGAAAAATACAAGGAGGATATTGAGGCACTTGGGCTTGAAAAAACCTGGGAGAGTATCATTTCTTTTACCCTTAATGGCAAATGTAATCAATTCTTGAATATCGATAATTTTGCTGAATTATATGAAATTGGGCTCGCGCTTCAAGATAAATATGCAAAGAGGGAAAGCGGACAGTATTATACTCCAGATGATGTGGCAATTGTCATGGCAAAATGGCTTGATGAGTTACATGGTGAGAATATTTGTGATGTGGCATGCGGAACCGGCAAATTAATTATTACATATTTGGGTATTATCGGATATGAAAAGGCTCGTAGTTTATTAGCAAAAGGTTCTGTGTATCTTTACGATAATGACAAAACCGCTTTAATAATTTGCAAGACAATCCTTGTTTGTAAATATGGAAAGGATATAGAATCTTCAATTCATGCCATATATGGCGATTTCCTTAGTGAAAACTTAACTCTACCGCAAAATTGCAAGGTAATATCAAATCCTCCTTATGCGGGGGTTGGTAATTTGCCACAAACATGGAGCAATTCCCTCGTTGCAAGCGACACGAAAGAGTTATATGCAATTTTTATGGAAAAGATTATTCGACAAAGTAGAGGCTCTGTAATAATCACTCCGTATAGTTTTCTCGGAGGCAAAAAATTTTTATCTTTGCGGAAAGAACTTAATCATTATACTGGATTTGTAACATCTTTTGACAATGTTCCAGGTAATATTTTTTGTGGTAGAAAGCATGGTATTTTCAATACAAACACTGCAAACTCAGTTCGGGCGGCAATTACCGTAGTTGAAGACAATAATGTTTCAAAAGGATTTAGAATGACGCCTTTGATTCGTTTCAAGAATGAAGAGCGTGCTAATTTGCTGCAAAATGACATGTTGGAGTCTTTTATTGATGATTCATATCAATTAATAAGTGATACTAATCCGATGTATAATAGATGCTTTAAATCTCTTCGCGGGGTATGGGATAAATGGATTGCAATTAGTGAAACGACTTTAAGTCATTACATAGATGATAATGGAGAATACATTCTATCAATGCCGAATACGTGCAGATATTTTACCACTGCTGCGAATGGAAGAATGAAGCGCAATGGACAGATCATCTTATCGTTTTCCGATAAGCATGTATATAATTACATGTTCTGCTTAATTAACTCGTCATTTGCATATTGGTATTGGAGAAATTATGACGGCGGAATTACATATCCTAAAGGTTTATTGCTGAATCTGCCAGTATTCTTTGATAAGCTTAACAAAGAAGATAAACGTTTTTTTGACGATATGGCATATGACATGATAAAAAGCGCAAGTCAATTTATTGTTACTAAAAATAATGTAGGTGTGCAAGAGAATATTAAATATCCAAAAAGTTATCGAGATAAAATAAACAGAAAACTGTTAGACGTTCTCGGGTGTAATATCAGCGAAAATGAATTTGATATCATCCATTCGAACATGGCATTGGAGGTTAACATATGTTGATTCCATTAACAAGGCAGCAAAAAGAAATAATGCGGGAATTTTACTGTATATCTGCAACAAAAGTGATTTTTAATAAAACAGAACGCAATAAACTATGGAAGCATGCTACTTCAAGAGTGGAAAATTTTGATTTTGTTTCTTTGAAAAAGAAATGTCCGGCATTGGAACATCAAATTCAACGAAGCTATCTTACTGGTCGCAATATACAGTCTGCAGTTTTTAGTGAATGCGTTTATGCTCAGACTTTCGCTAATATGATGGAATTATCTTTATTTGTGAATTGTTTTGATAATAAGAGTTTTATTCCGGAACCTATTTTGCGCTTATTATCTTCATATCACCTTGTTCCGAGATACGCTTATTCAACCAACGATAAAAGACGTATGCTGATACAAGCGGGCGGATGTGACGGTATAGACAGTGCTTTAATTACAGTTGTGGATTTGAGTATATACACAATTGAATTCAAAGAACCGGGAGCAAAAACAAGTGAACCGGATTTGCCAAAATATAAAGAGGACGGCATTTTGGTTGTAACTGAAAAATGGTTGGAAAACTATCCGCAATTTAAAGCTATGCTTGACGAACAGAGTGGGCTTAATTTCTTTAAGGTAATGGGGCATAATATCAATAATTTTTCAAAGGAAAGCATTGATATTGCGGTGTCAAACTGCTATACTCGCACAAAGAAATATGCTGATGTAATTTGTACTGAAGATATTAGGGGGAATCTGGTGATGATTCCAACAAATCAAGCATCAATTTGGGCGGATATCGAAGGAGAGATACGTCCTGCGGGTAGAAATCATTATAAAGTTTGGACTCCTGTTGCGCTAAGAAGATTTTTGTTGCAAAAGGGCGCATCCATAAACGATGATATAGTAACTATAAACAAAAAGAATCTGGAAGAAAGGAGAGAGCGTGGAGGAAACGGAAAACTTTCCGGATATAAAGTTACACCGCTATTTTTCATATATACCAGAGATTGTGTTGATAATAGTGGGGTTTTAACGTTCAAATTGAATAAAATGCAACAGTTGAATCCGACGATAGCAGGGAAAATGTTTTTCAAAAAGCTATTATATGATGATGTTAAAAAATACTATGAATTTTAATGTGTAGATTTGGTGGATTGTGTAGAGTTGATGGATATTAAATACAAACAAAATGTGACATTATAAGCGAAGATTGGGACTCTGTTAAGCCGGCCGAATTAGGATTGTTGGAGGTGAAGTTTGTCTCTATAATTAATGACATATTTAGAATGTATTGAATCATTTTGTTAAGAGACAGCGCTCGGTTTTTTACATGGATTAACTGTGCTGCAAGCGTATACGAAGGCGATAAATCGGACGGCAAACTAACATTGATACCCGCTAAACGATAATTATTCGATTATGTATGGCGAAATCAAAACTTAAATCTGACGCCGAAGAAGTCATTTGCAAAAAATAATACGAACTCCGATTCGTTTTCAGAGTTCGTATTATTTGCGTATGGTGGAGGTAATAGGGCTCGAACCTATGACCTCATGCATGTGAAGCATGCGCACTAACCAACTGTGCAATACCTCCACGGGCAATAGATATTTTATATCTTTCGGACGTGTTTGTCAAGCGTTTTGCCGCAAAAAATTGTTAATATACAATAGACTTGTCAGTTAAAGGCAAGCACAAATGATTAAATTCAAAGTAGGTTTACCTTAACCGGTAAGCCTATTTTTTTATACATTCAAGGAGGTAAACATGGCAAGAGCGGATTTAAAGAAAGAGAAAAACGGGAAAGTCGTAATCGGCTTGTGACTCAATAGAGCGAGGTTGCTCTTTTTTCATTTCAAGGAGTAAAAGACTATGTCAAAAAAGAAAAATTCAGAGACGAAGGAGCGTGAAAAATCTCGGATGTCGAATTTTGTCGGAAAATGCGGGCAAGTGTCGGAGAAGGTTTGAAAGCGTTGCAATTATAAATGAACAACGGAAAAAATTAAAAATTTTACAAATAAAATCTGTAATTTAATATAAATATACTTGACGTGAAGGTAGAGA
>CAKQDN010000034.1 GCA_934229275.1 uncultured Clostridia bacterium
CAGGTGAAGGTTTTTTCGCCCTCTTTTTCCGTCGTGGGCTGACGGGTGATTTCGCCGTCGTTCCACTTATGCTCGGTTTTCTCGGTCACGCTGTCCTCGTAAGTGTCGCCGCATACTTTGCAGACGTGCTTTGTGCAGCCTTCCTTCGTGCAGGTCGGAGCGATTACGGTTTCCTCGTAGTCGTGCGCGATGAGATCGAGAGCGCGACGCTCTTCCTTACCGCAGGTCGTGCATATACGCTTTTCGCTGCCCTTTTCCGTGCAGGTAGAGGGCTTTTCCGTCGTCCATTCGCCGAAAGTATGTTCCTTTGCCGAAATTTCTTCGGTTTTAAACTTCTTTCCGCACATAGTACATTCGGTGTGACGACTTCCCTTTTCGGTACAGGTGGCCTCTTTATCGGTTATCCAATCGCCTTCGATATGCCTTATACGCATCGTTTCGTTTCTTTTTTCGATTTTTCCGCAATTGACGCAATAGTATTCGGTGTAGCCTTTGCTCTGGCAGGTTGCCGGATGAACTTCCGCGTCGTATTCGTGATCGGCGAGTTCGGTTTCGTTATCGGTATAACTGTCGCCGCAAACCGAACAAACGTGTTTCGTATAACCTTTTGTCGTGCAGGTGGAAGCGACTACGGTATCGACGTAATCATGCTTTCCGAATCCCGTTTTTTCGGTATAAGTTTCGTGGCAATTGCCGCACTCGTAAACTACTTCGCCTTCCGTAAGACATGTGCCTTCGGTGCGCCCGATTTCGATATAATCGTGAACGTTTTCGGCAGACAAAACTACGTTGCCTGCAACTGCGAACACCGTTCCGTTACTGCTGCGATTAGTGGTTATTACGTCCACTCTGAGAATCTGATCGACTCTCGATCCGACGACGAACGAGAATTTTGCATGCGCTCCGTCCGTGCCGCCCGGCAAAGTTTCGCGGACAAGCACGTTACCGTTTTTGTCGGAAACCAGAATAACCGCGGTTGAATTCAGCGCACCGAGGTACATGGTCACCTTGACTTTTTGATCCTTTTTTACCGCAATTCCCACATGAACGCCGTTCTTTGCCGTCGCCAATCCGCTTACCGCGCTGCCGCCGACGGTGACTTCTTTATAATTTTTAAGGTCTGTGTCGATGACGTCGCTGCCGGAAATCGTTTTGAAGAAATCGCCGTTCTTTTTAGTTACCGAGTCGGTAAACGTAAAGTAATCGAGTACATTTTCGACGTCTATCGCGTCGCCGCTTTCGTAGGTTTCGAGAGTGCGGCTGATGCATGCCGACGCGCTTTCTTTTTCGTACGAGCCTACGGCGATTGCCACGATAGCGACGTTCGTATTGCTCTTTTCAAAGGCGTTGGAAAGCGTGAAACTAAATGTTTTTTCCTTACCGTCGGTATCGAACTTCACGTCAACGTATCTTCCGTAGCCGCTTTTCGCGTTATCGGCACAATATATAACAACGTTTTGGTACACCGTCTTTTCTCCGTCTTTGACAGTCAGAACTCCTCCACTATGCCACGAACTTAAGTACAAGCGCACATAGTCGGTTTTGCCGTCAACTTTAACCGAGAAACTTTCGGTTCCGCTCGTCAGCGCCAGCCCCCACGAAGTTATATCTGCAATTCCTTGCTGTCCTTCGCGGATTCCGTCGTAGAAGTACAATATGCTTTTATAATCCCAGAACGGACCCGACGTGCCGTTGAGTGCGAATTCGCCGATATAGCGTTCGCTTTCGGGCAGGTTCTTTCTTGCCGGTTTAGAGCCGGGCTTGCTTCCTCTGTTAAAATAATACCAATCGAGATTGCCGGCTGCCGACAAATCGGTGAGACTGTCCAGCGCGTTCATTTCGACTTCGAGCGTGTAATCGTTATCCGTTTCGGGCTGAATCGAAACTCCCGAATAAACCGCGTTACGATAATTTGCGGAATTTGTAAACGTTATCGTGTACTCGGTTTCCTTTTCCACGTCGTAACCTATCTTAATCGTACGGTAGAAATTGGTATCCGTGTTGCCCGTTTCCAGCGTACGGGAATTATTTTCCGGATCGGTAACGGTTAAACTTACTTTCGAGCGCCAGCCGCCGATGTACACGTTTATAACGCCTTTGCCGCTGACTTTTACTTTCTGAGTAAAAGTTCCCCACCGCGTGAAAATCGTGCTGCGCGTAAGCGATGTTAAGCCGTCCGCTTTAACGGGTATGCTGTCCAGAACTGGAAGAATATGCTTATCGTCGTGATTTCCGCCGCCGTCGTTATACACGAGTGCGCCGATGCCTGAATTTTTCACGCCGGGCTTTTTGTACTCGGTAAATTCGCCGGTGTTCATTTTACCGTCCTTATGTGCGTAGTAAGCATAGTCCGAGAAAAGCGGCGAAGTTAAGTCAAGTCCGTACGTTCTGTCGGTTTCGATTGCGGTTAAAGTAAACGGTTCGGCTGTCTTATCGCCGTACACCGCGTAAAACGCCACGTTTTCGCCTTCTCCTTCGTATGCGATCGTATATGTAACTTCTCCGTCGTGCGTGCAGTTAACGGTAAACTTTCGCAAAAACTCGCCTGTTACCGAGCCCGTATTTATCGACTGCATGTTTCCGTAATCGTCCTTAACGGTAATCATAGCCGACGCTTTGTTTCCGCCGACCAGCACGTTAAACGCGCCTTTACCGACAGTGGTTACGGTTACGGTGAATTTTCCGTCGGTCGTTTTCGCTCCGTAAGAAGCGTAATCCGACGCGTTTTTTAGTTTGAAATTTACCTTATCCGCGGCGGTGAGCGCTTCGCCGGAGAAAGCAATCTCGCCCGTCTCTTTGCCGTAAGCCACGGTGGAAATATTGCCACCCGAAACTTTTGCGACCGCGTAATACGGAACGTTGTTTACGCTCATATCAACCGAAGAAACGGTTACGTCTGCGTTATCGAGCGTGAACGTGTCAAATTCGGGTTCGGCGCCGCGCACTTCTCTTTCGCAGGAGTCGAAAGTCACTTCGACGGTGTTTGCCTTGCTTATTTCCGACGAGAAGGTTATTTCATACACGTCGCCGTCGGGGGTCGATCCGTTATAAGAGAAGGGAACGGCATTCTTTTCGCGAACGCAATAAGTCGCGTTTACCGTCTGCCCGTTTACCTTAACCGATGCGGGTGCGCTCCATCCGTAAGGAACGTGAACGCGCACTTTCCAGTTGCGGTTATTGAACGCTCTGTCGCCGGTAAATCCGCCTTTTGCGGCGTCTATTACGAGGCGAGCGACTTTTCCTCCGTCCGAATAAGACGCGCGATATGCGGTTTCGCGATATTTGCCGTCTTTATAAGCGAGAGTCGTAGTATCGTCTTCGTACAGCACTCCGCTCGTTTCTCCCTCGTTTGCAGGGTACCAGTCGAGCGCGAGATTGCTCCAATCTTTTTCGCGCGTGTTTTTCATATCCTCTGCAAGCGTGATCGCGCTTCCTGCGCGGACGAATATAGGCGAAGTGGACGAGTCGTGCCGAACTTCGATTACCTTAGGTCCGGCGTAAGCGTTGCCCGTCCAGACGTCGATCCATTCTCCGTCGGGAATGAAAACGTCTCTCTTGTTTCCTTCCTCGCGGCACATGCTCAGTTTTGCGCCGCCTGTTCCTTCATAATATTCCACTTTGAGGTCGTAAATTTTTCCGGCAACGAAATCATAATCGATTTCCACTACTTCGCTGTTCGAAGCCTTCCAGTGATCGAGAACTTTGTTGCCGTTTATATAAACTCTGCAACCGTCGTCGCTCAAAATCGAGTATTTGCCGGTGGTTTTGGGGATAAACTTTCCGGTGATGATTGCCGAGAAGTTATCCGCTCCCACTCCCTCTGCCGGCGAGCCTTTACCCCAGTCGAAGTCGATTTTATCTATATCGGTCGTGACGACGGGATCTCCTTCGAGATTGCGGTTGCCGAAAAGCGACATTTTAAGCGCATGGAATTCGTTTGCCGACGCAGCCACAACCTTGTTGGTCATCGGAGCGACGAGAATATTTTCACCTAAAAGATACTGATCGGTGCGCTTGGACTGCTCGTACTGCGGATAATCGAATTCGAGCGAGCGCATCATGGGCATGCCGGTCATATAGTTTTCGTGCGACAGAGCGTAATAAACGGGTAACAAATGATACCGCATGGACAAATAGTTACGCGTTACCTCGGTTTCGTAATCGCCGTACGCCCAGGGCGTTCTGGCAATCGACACGTCTCTGTTGCTGTGCGTTCTGTAAATGGGCGAGAGCGCGCCGTACTGAGTCCAACGCAGATACAGTCCGCTACCGGGTTTGCCGACGTGACCTCCCAGGTCGCTCGACTCATACGCTATGCCGTTCATTCCGGCTTTGATCATATTGGCAACTTCCTGATTAAGCGAGTCGCCGTTCGTAGAAATATCGCCCGTCCACTGCAACGAATAGCGATGCGACATGACGTTCTGAATTCCTTTATAACTTCCGTGCCTTATATTGTCCACGTTTGCCATTATGAACGCGCGGCGTGCGTATTCTTCGCCGGCTGCCGCTGCCAGTTCGGCAAAATAATGTTCGGTGACCGACTGATAAACGTACATACCGATGGTTTCGCGGTTTATTCCGCTCGTGGGCGAAACAAGTCCTCCGCGAGTCCAGTTACGGTCATACCACCATGCGTCCAGTCCTTTTTCGAGCAGCGAAGTAAGCCCTGCGCTTCTGTATGCGATTTCCTTCGGAGAGAATGCGTTTGCCGCTCCGTCCGCCATCTTAACGTGGTCGTTTGCCATAACGTTTATATTCTGATCGTGCATCTGCTTGAAGAAAGCCGCGATGTCGGGGAACAGATCGGTGTTTATATCGTAACCGACGCCGTACAAATCTCCGGACGAACGGCGCCAGTCGGTGTCCAACACGAAATTGTCGATATAGAAATCGTGATCGTAGTACTGCTGCACTACCGCCTGCGCGCTTTCCGCGGTATATTCGTAATATCTCGACTCCCACAGTCCGAGCGCGGAGAGCGGCAGCATGTTGGTTCTGCCCGTCAGTTTAACGTACTCGCTGCGCAGTTTTTTACCGTCGCCCCCGGCAAGAATAACGTATATATCTTTCGCTTCGTTTTCGATTTTATAACCGGATAACGGATCGTCGGTTATTCCCGAAAAATATCCGCCTTCGGGAGGCGTAACTCTCGGGCAATCGTTTATCGCAAACGCTTCGGGTGTGTTCGAAGGAGTGGGCAGTTCTCCGCTGTTGCTTTCTTTGCCCGAGTAACTCCACACGTGTTTTCTCGTTTTCGAATCCTTTATGTAAGAGCCTTTAAGATCTGTTGCGTTTTTGCGCACATATACTTTATACTCGCCGGTGTTTATAACGCAAAAATTACCTTCGGTCACCACCGTAAAATCCGCGCCCTTATATTCGCTCCTGCCTGCTATCTGAAGCGTTTCTGCGTCGGTGAAACCGTCGTTCGATTTCAATTCCAGCCTTATTACGTCGCTGCTTAAAACGGTAACTCGCACGTTGCCCTCAATTACGGAACGAGGAGTCCCTTCTGCACGCACCGTTTCTATCGAACAGCCTATCGAAACAAGTGCCGCGATAAGCGAAAACGTAAGCGCAAGCACAAGCAACAACTTACCAAATCCTCTCGTTTTACCCAAAATTTTTACCTCCGTTAATTTTTTTTGCGAAATCGCTTGACTTTTTCGCAAATATAGTTGTATCATAATTATGATACATCAAAAACGGATTATTTTGTTAAAGTCATTAACCATATAATTAAAGGATATTGTCATTTTTTCGGATATTTCTGCAAATAGTGCATTTTTCTTAAAGAATATTGTCACACGGAGGAAAATATGCGGTACGAACTTTTCCGCGACACGCTCGCTCTTTACAAGTGCGACGAGTGCGCAAGTTACGAGCATTTTCATAAGTCTATCGAACTTGTTTACAACATAAATCGCGATCGCATGGTAAAAATTGACATGAAGCGTATTATGCTCGGAAAGGACGAAGTACTTGTTCTCATGCCGTGGCAAATTCACGCGCTGTACTCCGAACCCGAAAAGCACAATCTCGGATACTGCACTATTTTGCCGTCCGACTACTCCGATGTTTTTCTGAAAGAAATAGGCGATATGCGCCCCGACGACTGCATAATTCACGACAAGAGTAAAACCGCGCTTTTCAAAAGAGAAATGGAAGGTCTTGTAAACGGATGCACCGCCGACAACCGCTTCACTCGCGACGCTCACATAAATGCGCTTTTAGGGCTTATAATCGACTCGATGGAATTCCACCACGACAAAGAAGCATATCAGGCGGGCAACTTCGTTCAGTCGGTAATCGCATATGTGGACAAACACTACGCCGAAGACCTCTCTCTGGAAAAAATCGCCGCCGAATTCGGCTATTCGAAGTACTATTTTTCGCGTCTTTTCAACAAGTATTTCAACACCAACTTCACGAATTACGTCAACACGGTGCGCATACACAAGTCGTTTGACCTTATCAAAAAACACCGCTCGAGCGAAGTGTTCTACAAAGTGGGCTTTTCGTCCATCCAGCAGTACATAACTTATTTCAAGCGTACCACCGGCACCACTCCTTCTAAGTTCCGTTTCGAAAAAAGTTTTAAAAACTGTAACTGACCTCTCCATTCGAAATAATAAACATCCGCTCGTATAGCGAATTAATCGTAAAAAATCCCGACCTTATCGTTTTTAAAAGTCGGGATTTGTTTTTTGTCTTATCACCGCTACTTTATTTGTCTTATCACTCTTTATAGACGAGGTTTCGTGTTTTTTCCGTTCTATTTGCAATAGCGGTTGAGAATTTACGTTAAATTAGCAAAAAAGAGCAGCCTCGTTCTGAGGTCGCTCTTTCATTCGGTTTTATATTGAATTTTACGGTTTTATGCCGCCGTTGGTTTCGATGACGTCGGGATTAAACCTAAGCGCCTGTTGCATTTCGGCGTCGTCGGACAAAATCCACACGCCCAATTTGAAATTCTCATGCACGAGGCGAGCGTATTCGTCGCTGACGGGCGGCGTTTTGTTCCAACTCGTGGCACGGTTATCGAAGCGCATCCACACGGTCGTGTCGTGACCCGAAGAAAAACTTTTAAGTCTTTCGAGCGCGGCGACAGACACCGCTCCGTCGTAATGCAACGGCGCGGACGGGAACGTTACCGCAAATTTTTCGAGAAGGTCGAGATCGGAACACGTCAGCCCGACTTTGCCTTCAAGTCCGTGTTTTTTTATTATTTCGAACGTTTTTTGCTGCAATTCGGGCGGAAACGACTGCACGACGTTATCGATTTTGGCTTCGATTCCGGCATATTTCATATAGTCGAGCGCCTGCGAAAGCGAAGGGACGTGTTCGCCCGTGAACCGCTTGTCGAACCACGCTCCGACGTCCGTTTCGGAAAGATAACTAAAATCGACGTCGGTGATTTTAACGTCGCCCGTGATTTTCTCGCCGGCGATACTTCCGGTGCGGTCGAGCGACCAATCGTGCAGAACGACTATTTCTCCGTCGCGCGTGTACTTGGGGTCGAACTCGATTATATCGTAGCCCTGCCGGACAGCCTCGCGGAAAGCCGCCATGGTGTTTTCGGGGCAATCGGTGCCGACTCCTCTGTGAGCCTGCAATTTGCAATTAGTGTTTTTATACATAATCTAAAAATTTTGCGCCGGAATTACGCGTTTTCGGTAACTTTTTTGCCGTAGAAATACACGGCAAGCGTTCCGGGTCCGACGGACGCGCCGACGATCGGTCCGATGTAGCCGACGTGAATATCGAGATTTTTATCGGGAAGAGCAGCCGTAAGTGCGGTTTTGAAGTACTCGGCGTCCTCTGCGCAGTCGCTGTGGCTGACGAACACATGCTGATAGGGAACGTCCTCGTATCTTTCGGCAAAACGAGCGGCAACGCGGTCGATGGAATTTTTTCTGCCCTTAACTTTTTCGATTGCGAAGTTCTGTCCTTTCGCGTCGGAAATAAGCAGCGGCTTGATGTTGAGCAGTCCGCCGAAGAACGCGCTGGACGCGGACACTCTGCCTGCCATTTTAAGGTATTTAAGGCTGTCGACGCAACACTCCTGATTCATGGTGAGTTTGTTCGCTTCGAGCCATTCGGCGACTTCGTCCACCGTTTTACCCCATTCGCGCATTTCCGAAGCGGTTATGCACAGAATACCCAGTCCGTAGCAGGACATAAGGCTGTCCACGCACACGACTTTGTTGTTTTCGTATTTTTCGTTGAGTTTTGCCGCAGCGTCCGCACCCGACTTATACGAGCCGGAAAGCGCCGACGAGCAAGCGATGTACAACACGTCTTTGCCTTCTTCGAGATACTTCGAAAAACGTTCTGTAAAAGTCGGTTCGTTTATCTGATTGGTGATGATACGCGTTCCGCCGCGGATAATGTCGTAAAACTGCTTTACGGGAATATCCGCCCAGTCCAGGTCGGCGGGATAATTTTTGTCGCCCACGGTGAAGCCCATGGGGATGTATTCGATTTGATATTTGTCGCGCAGATCTTTTTCGAGGTCGGCGCAAGAGTCGGTTACGATAATGAAATTTTCCATAAACACTCCTTATTATTGTACAGGGAATACCCGATAAATTCTATGTTTTTATTCGAGAATGAGAATATAATCGTACACTTCCTGACCGCCGTCAATCGTGTAGAATTCGACCGACGGGTATTTTTCGGTTATGTACGAGGACGCGGCGTCACGCTCGGCGGCGGTAGCGTCTTTACCGAACACCACGATACAGAATTCATATCTTCCCGCGTTCATAATCTCGGCAAGTTCGATAAAAGCGTTTTCCTTTTTCTTTTCCGAAACCAGCATGGTTTTGTCCGTAAAGCCGATGTAGTCGCCGTTCGATATTTCAACGCCGTTTAAGTTAGCGTCGCGCACCGAGCAGGTAATCATACCTGTTTTAACGTCGCTCATGTCCTCGCGCAGTTTCTGCGCTATTTTTTCGGCGTCGTCGTCAGAGTAGTCCAAAAGCGTGAGCGCGGCATACGCCTGACCGATATTTTTGCTTTCGATCACTGTTATGTCCGACTTTTTATACAAATCCGCCGCCTGTTTTGCCGCGAGAATAATGTTGCCGTTGTTGGGAAGCACGAAAATATATTCGGCGTTTGTTTGGTCGAACGCTTTCATAAAGTCGTCCGCGCTGGGATTCTTGCCCTGTCCGCCGTCGATTACGACGTCCGCTCCGCACTCTTTGAACGCGGAAATAAGTCCGTCGCCCGTAGCCACGGTTACGAGTCCGAACTTTTTTCTCGGCTTTTCGACGCGCAAGTCATCGTCGTCGATAAGGCGTTCGCCGTCTTTTACGACGGTGGTTTCGTTGTGCTGAAGCGTCATGTTTTCGATTTTAACGGTTAAAAACTCGCCGTAACGCTGAGCGAATTCGAGTACTTTCCAGGGCGTCATCGTGTGGACATGCACTTTAAGCACGGTTCCCGTGACGAACGCCACGATAGAGTCGCCGCCGATAGCCGTAAGATAATCGATGAAAATCTGCGGCGTGAACATATCGAGATTGGTTTTGGCGCGCTGCAGACGAAGCAGAATTTCGGTGCAATAGCCGAATTCCATAACGCTGTCCTCGGTGAATTTATCGAAGTCGAGGTCGATTTTCTTTACCTGTTCCGACAATTCGTCCACGATATCCGCGCCTCTCGCTGCCGACAGAGTGCCTTCCGCGATGTACATAAGTCCTGCTCCGCCGCTGTCTGTTACGCCGGCTTCTTTTAAAACGGCAAGCAGTTCGGGCGTGCGTTTAAGCGACGCTTTGGCTTCGGTGAAATAATCCAAAGCGAAACTTTCGAGCGTGCTGCCTTCGCTTATTCTGCTGCGAGCATATTCCGACGCTTCTCTCGCAACGGTGAGAATGGTGCCTTCGACGGGATTGACGACCGCTCCGTAAGCGCACTCGACGCCCCTGTCAAGCGCTTGCGCGACGTCGTAGAGAGTGGCTCTCTCCACTCCGGCAAAGCCTTCCGCCATGCCGCGGAACAACTGCGACAGAATAACGCCCGAATTTCCTCTTGCGTTAAGCAACATTCCGTCGGACAAAGCCTTGGCTTTTTCCTCGACCGAATTGGATTCGACCTTCTTCATTCCGTCCAGACCGCCGCATATGGTCATGCACATATTTTCGCCCGTATCTCCGTCGGGGATCGGGAAAACGTTCAGTTCGTCCACGGTACGGGCGTGCGCTTTGAGGTTCGCCGCTCCGCTGAGTACCAGACGCTCGAACACAGCCCCGTCCACGGTTTTATTTTGTATTTCGTCCATTTAAATGGATTCCTCCGTAGCATTCGTACTCGCCAATTATACCAACAAAACATTAACTGAATATAAACTTTTCATTTTTTACCGCTTACAACGTTCACAAAAGTGCCTTTTTACCGCTTTTTGCGACAAATTCCGACCAAGACGCACGCAAATCGCGCAAAAACAAAGCCCTCGCGTACGTTTTCCGGACGCAAGGGCAATCGATTACCCGGTTTTGAGTTTTGGTCGTTTACGCCTGACGGAAGGGCAGCGTGACGTTGAAATAAGTCACTCCGTTTTCGCTTTTCGCTGAAACCGTGCCGCCGTGCAGCATGACGATATGCTTTACGACCGACAAGCCGATTCCGTTGCCTTCGCGCGAGTGCGAAGCGTCCTGCTGAAAGAACTTGCCGAAGATTTTCTCGTAGTTTTCGGGCGCGATCGGTTCGCCTTCGTCGGACACGCACGCATAGACAGAGCCGTCCTCGTTTTTTTCGAGCGTGACTCCGAGTTTTCCGCCAGGCCTTGCGAATTTGACCGCGTTGTCCAGAAGATTATACCACACCTGCATCAGAAGGTCTTCGTTGCCGACATACGAAACGTCGTCGAAATCGACGTCGAGTTCGAGATTTTTCACGCTCCATTTTTTTTCGAGCAGCAGCAGACAATTGCGTATTTGTTCGGACAGATTTATCTCGACGACGTCGGACAAAATGTTCTGATTCTCCACTTTCGTAAGGTTTAACACGTTGGTTGCGAGCGAGGACAGTCTTTCGCTTTCGGCTGCGATGACGCTTAAATATTCCTTTTGTTTTTCGGGCGGAACGTTGCCTTTTTGCAGCATGTTCACCAGTCCTCTTATGGACATTATCGGTGTTTTGAATTCGTGCGAGAAGTCGTTGATGAAGTCGCGGCGCAGTATTTCGGTGCTTTCGAGTTCCGCCGCGAGGTTATTGAAACTGCCGGCGAGGTTTTTCATGTCCTCGTAGCCGCCGAGGCTTATGCGCACGGAATAGTCACCGTCGGAGAGGCGCGACATACCGTTTATAATGACGTTGATGGGCTTTAGCACGAATTTACTGACGATGAACGACAGTCCCACGCCCAGCGCGATCGCCAGCGAAATAAAAAGGAACAGCAGCAGTCCGCCGTATTCGGTGAGATACTCCATCGACAGCGCGCCGGTAACTATCAGAACGTACCAGGCGACGAGAACGAGCGTTACGACCGCCACAATAACCGAAACGAAACTAAAAATATAAACTTGCTTTATTGCTTTGCGCGAGCCTTTGGCTTTATCCGGCTTTTTCTGCGTGAATTTTTTCTGATAGGGCGGCTTTTTCATGCTTTTCTCACCGCCTTGTAGCCCAGTCCTCTTATAGACTGAATTTCGAATTGATTCCAGTTTTCGAAGCGTTTTCTAAGCCTACCGATATGAACGGTTACCGTTTCGGGAACGGTGTCGCAGTCGAAGCCCCAGATCTCGTCCATGAGTTGAAGCCGCGTGAAAATTTTATCGGGGTATGACAGCAGTTTATACAGTAGCAGGAATTCTTTTTGCGGCAACTCGATCTGCTCGCCGGGACGGGAAACCGTGAACGAATCGTAGTCGAGCACGGCGTCGCCGACGACTATTTTGCGTTCGCTTTCGATTTTGGCGCGGCGCAGAAGAGCCTTGACGTGCAGAAGCAGTTCTTCGTTGTCGAACGGCTTGCTCATGAAATCGTCTATTCCCGAGATAAAACCGCGTTTCCGATCCTCCGGCAGTTGCTTTGCCGAAACCATCAGAACGGGCAGTTCGGCGTTGAACGAGCGCAACTCCTCCGTGAATTCGTAGCCGTTCACGCGCGGCATCATTATGTCCACTATAACGAGATCGACGTGCTCTTTATCGAGAAGAGCGAGCGCGGTGTCGCCTCCGTCCGCTTCCGACACGGTGTAATGTTCGCTTTCAAGCAGTTCACGCAACAAAAATCGAGCGTTTTTATCGTCGTCTACTATAAGAACGTTAAACATATCCGCCTCCCTTTTTTCCTGACTATATTGTAGCACATTTGTCGCGTTTAGTCAAATATCGCGGCGTTTTTATGCGTCGGAAGCGTACGGAAAGCGATTTTAAGCGCACGGACGGGCAGATTTTTGCCGCAAAAGCAAAATTTTTCGGAAAACGCCCTTCTTTCGCTTGCAAAAATCCGTGAAATATTGTATTATAATGTGGTTGAAAAACGTGCCACCATAGTCTAGAGGTTAGGACGTTGGCCTCTCACGCCGAAAACAAGGGTTCGATTCCCTTTGGTGGTACCACTACGAAATAAGTCCGAAAGAAGCGCGCTGTCGGACTTGTTTTTATTTGGCGGACAGCCCGGCTTTTACGGGGCTTACGTTCGTTCCGCTCGGACTTGCCGAAATAACAGTCCTTTCTGTCGGGTAAACCCGAATTTAACGCAACAATATGATTTTAAGGCTCGTTTTACATTGACAAAACGGGCTTTTGCGGCTATAATAGATAAAATAACTTTGTTTAAGGAGAAAATTCGTGAAATACGCGTTAATAGGCGGAACCGTGCTTGACGGCACCGAACATATGCAACCGCGCGAAAACACTTGCGTTCTTATAGAAGACGGAATAATCACCGGGGTAATACCGCTCGAAGAGGCAAACCTTACGGGCTACGAAACGGTCAATCTGTGCGGAAAATACGTTATGCCCGGTCTTATAAACATGCACGTTCACCTTGCCGGCAACGGTAAACCGCAGAAAAAACAGCGTGACAACGCAAAACTGGTTAAAAAAATAATGAGTACCGGTTTTACCCGAGCGCTCGCCTACAAACTGGTCTGCTCGTTTGCGAAAACCGCGCTTTTAAGCGGCGTTACCACTATCCGAACGGTGGGCGGCTTAGCCGACTTCGACACGAAACTGCGCGACGAAATCGCTCTCGGCAAAAAGACGGGACCGCGCATACTCGCCGCAAACCAAGGCATATCGGTTCCCGGCGGACACATGGCAGGCTCGGTTGCGGTAGCGGTACGCTCCCCGGGCGAAGCGCGCACGGCGACGGACAAACTCGCCGAGCAAAAGGTAGATCTTATCAAACTGATGATAACCGGCGGCGTGCTGGACGCAAAGCAAAAAGGCGTTCCGGGCGAAGTGAAAATGAGCGCGGACATAGTTAAAGCCGCCTGCGAAGAAGCACACTCCAAAGGCTATAAAGTAGCCGCGCACGTCGAGTCCCCGGAAGGCGTTCGCCTTGCCCTTCTCGGCGGCGTGGACAGCATCGAACACGGCGCAACGCCCGACGACGAAATTATAAATTTATTTCATAAAAACAACGCGTTTTTATGCACTACAATATCGCCTGCCCTTCCCTACGCTTTTTTCGACCGCTCCGTAAGCCACGCTTCGGAAGTGGAACAATACAACGGTCAGGTGGTATTCGACGGCATAGTCGAGTGCGCGAAAGCGGCGATCGCAAAAGATATTCCGGTCGTACTCGGTAACGACGTCGGCTGCCCGTACGTCACGCAGTACGACTTCTGGCGCGAACTCTGCTACTTTACCAAATATGTCGGCGTAGATAACGCGTTCGCTCTGCATACGGCAACGCTTAAAAGCGCGGTCGCTGCAGGCATCGGCGACGTCACCGGCTCGATAGAAACAGGCAAGTGCGCGGATATAATAGTGACGACGGAAAATCCCCTCGACGACATACGCGCTTTAAGGCACGTCGACACGGTTATCGCACGCGGCAAGATCTACCGCTCGCCCAAAGTGAAAATCAATAAAAAGGTCGAGCGCGAACTGGACAAATTTTTATAAACTTTTTAAGAAAAAAAAAGCACTCTTTCGGCGGAGTGCTTCTTTTTTTTGTTAAACTTTGAATTTACTTTATAAACGACCCGAACTCGTCCATAAAAAAGGCTCGGGTGTACGCTTCGCTGCCGTCGAATCCGGTGACGGTCACGCGGAAATACGAAGGCATACCGCGTTTGCCGTTGTCGGGATCGGTCAGGAATTTATTAAGGTCGAATTCCGTTCTCGTCATATGCTCTTCGCCGGCGGCGTAATTTTTGAGGTTGCCCCTCCGCTCCGTGCTTACGGTAACCGAGCGAGCCGCAGAACACTCGACCACGAGTTTTCCGTCCTCGATATAAAGTTCGCGTATTTCGGGACCCGTGGACGCGTAGAACTCGCCGTTTTTGAGCGCGGTCATAATGCTTTTATAGTCGAGTTTTTCCGACTTTATCATGACGAAGCCGCCGAAGTGATCTTTTTCCGAGTGCGCATCGTCGGTGGCGACGGGGAAAATGCGGTTGCCTTCGCGCAGAAGGTCCTCCAACGGCTGAACGGTGTCGGGATAGCCCTCGCGGACGCAGCCGGTGTTGTACACTTCTATGCCCCACAAGCCTTTAAGTCCCGAATAATCGTCGTGGTTTTCCATCGACCACACCGGATGATTGAGCGTCACCAGATAGCCGGCGTCGTTTGCTTTTTTAATGACGTCGTTAAGTCCGTCGGTCGAATACGTCGCCTTGTACGATAACTTTTTCATCTCTTCGGTTATATACTGCTTGGCGTTTCCCCATGCGGTTGCGGGATTAAGCACAGGACAGGATATGTTTTTCGGATCGAGTGCGAAAAAGTTCATATGCGCGGTTTTCATAAAACTGTGCCGGTCGACGGGCGGCGGACAGTTTATCGTTTTTTCGAACGAGGTTATCGCAACGAAGTTCTCGCCTGAAAGATCCTCGTGCGACAAAAGCACTTCGTGATCGGAAAAAGCAACTACCGAATAGCCTGCTTTCATATAGGCGGCTTTGGTTTCTTCGGGCGTTTCCTTGCCGTCGGAAACGGTCGTGTGCATATGCAGATTCGCCTTGTAAAATTTGCCTTTTTCGGGCAGTAAGTATTTTTTCATGTTCCCTCCGCAAATCGGATTTATTTTCCTCTAAATTATACATCCGTACGCGCGAAAGGTCAACCGATTGCCAATAATAACTCGATATGCTTGCATTATTCTTTGTTATGCTCGCCGAAACCCGACTAACCGTTGAAAATTTCCGCAATTTGTGCTATAATGATATAAACGCTTAACTCATTTCGGGAGTTTTATGAAAAGAACACGAGTACTCTCTATAATTTTATCGCTTTTGTGCTGCTCAGCACTGTTTTCGGCGTGCGGCAAAAAAGAAAATTATCTGTCGAACATAAACGAAAATCTGCCCGGTTATAACGCGTCTTTCAATGTCATGTACGGCGAAAACGTCGAACTGCACGTCGAAACTTCGGTCTGCGATTCGAGAGAAAAAGTCGCCGCTCTTTTAAGCATTATCGAGGGCGATTACGCGCGGATTGACCGCGTTTTGGGCATACGTATGCGCGTAAAGTGTTACGTCGTCTCAGACCGATACGATTTCGGCGAGAGCAAAGCGGTATGTTCGAACGACGCCGTTATTCTCGCCGAAACTGCTCTTTCAAGCGACGAATACGAACTCGCGCTCTCGGCGGCTTATATCGGTTCGACCGAGCCGTGGAAGCAGATCGGCGCACATGCGCACGTTTTCGGCTTGGAATACGATAACGCCCGATTGAAGGAATATTACGCCGACGAAAACGACCTTGAACTCACACTGTTTGCCGCTTATTTTTCGGACGCGTTTTCGCCCAATCGTGCCGTCGCCGTCGAAACCGCGCGTTCGTTCGGCGATTTCGTCATCGAAAACTACGGGTTCGAGCGGTTCATTTCGGCAAATTTAACCGATTACAGGCGCGAATACCTCGAATTTCTGGGCATAAACAGGGCGTTTAACGTGCCGTTCGACTTATCGTGGCTGGACGGCGCCGAGTACTCGTTCTCGCAAAAATCCTATCCCCTCGTTATCAGAACGCCGAATCGCATTTATAATCTCGCTCCCTTTTCCGCTCCGCGCGACACCGCAAGTTTTATGACGCCAGAAAGAGTGCTGTACCATCTGTCGGCAGGCAACGAAGAATGTGCTAAAATTTTGAATTATGTAAATGAAAACGCCACGGAATGTTACGATTCTATAAGTTCACGCTATACAAGTAACCTCGAATATTTTATCTCCGATCGTGAAATCAAAACGTGCTGCGACGTCGGTTCCGGCAGAATTTATCTGCGCGATCCGAGCGAGTTCGTTCACGAAACGGTTCACGCGATTACGATGAAAGCCAATCCCGAGGGCAATGCCTGGCTCGGCGAGGGCGTCGCGGAGTATTTGTCGCGCTACGTTTCAAAGCATATTTCCGACATAAACGTCCGCTTTTATTCGGCATTTACGGATAAAACGCTATCCGGGAGCCTTTCCGAGTTCGTTGGTGACGTCAACGCTTTATACGCGCGAAACGGCGGCAGTTTCGAAAATATCGAGGCTTTCGATTTCGCGCTTATGGAAGAGTGCATCGGCAAAGTCACGCTCGAAACGCCGTCGTATAAAACGCGGATAGAATTCCCGTATGCGACAACTCCCATATACAAATTCTACGCCTGCACGAACAAGGACGGCAATGCGCTCACTTATCCCGAAGCGTATGCGTTTACGAAGTACCTTATAGATAAGTACGGCTTGACAAGCGTCCTTCGCTGTGTTTACGATTACGATCCCGAAAAATTTTTCGGTGCCCCTTACTCCGCCCTTCTGAACGATTATTCTTACTTTTTTGAAAAAAAGTAAGCAAAAAACTTTTGAGTTAAGCGCCGGCTTTGTAGACGCTCTTTCTTCTTATTGTAAGCACAAGCGTCATTGGGCTTTCCGCTTTCTTTTTGAGAAAAACTCAAGTCAGGTAAATACAATGACGCACTGCGAATAATCGTCGTAAATATTCTTGCTTATTTTATAAGCCGAAACAAAAAATTACCTGCTTACATATGGAATAAAGCACTTTCCATATTATTTGTTAATAACGATCTTTTCGGCAACGGGTTCATGTTGGTCAACGTTAGTTCCGTTTGAATTTTCGGCTTTGTCTTTCGGAGGATACGGATGCGAGTACATGTCGTAGGCGATGCGTATTATCTCGGAAGTTAACGCGATGAAGTT